>CAZYOX010000001.1:0-24744 GCA_964649285.1 uncultured Bryobacterales bacterium
TTGTTGAACCGCATGAATTGACAAACGGAACACCCGTCGCCCTCAGGCTGCAAACAGAGCGGTTCCACATCTTCACCGACGACCGGAAGCAAGCGTATGAACAGCTACTCAGGTCGCGACTCTCAACGCACTATGTCGTCCGCGATTTATACGAGCAGAACTTCCTGTTCGATCAATCGGGGCAGGCCGTGGTGATTGCGGTCAAGAACGCCCTTGCAGGTCTTGTGGAACCCAACCCGGTACGCGGCGGCACCCCGCTTCGTATCCCCGCGAATCTGCGGTGAGGTCAAAGATGCGCCCATGTCTTTCGCTTGACAATAGCAGAAATGGTGGCCTTGTGGACGCCGTACTTCTTGGCAAGGGCTATCCCGCCAAACTCAGGGTGTCGTGGGCGGTAGACGTCAAGTATCTCCCGCACCTGCGCTTCAGTAAGGCGGGACCGGCGAGGGCTTTCTCCGCGCCGAATGTTGCGTCTGCCCTTGCGAATCATATCCCTGTTGTTGTCAGTGATAGACCCGGCCCAGAGGTGTCGGGGGTTCACGCAGGCAGGGTTATCGCAGGTGTGACAAACCAGCATGCCTTTGGGGAGGCTCCCATGTGCGAGGAAATAGGATACCCGATGAGACCTGAGACTTCTTCCAAGACCAAGGGTTCTTCCCTTATCGGCAAACTTTCCGTACCCGTCCCTGCACATTCCTCCTATCCAGTTCCAGCAATCGTCCGGCCCAGACATTTGCACCTTGGACCAGAACCTTTCAATTGTTTGTTGTCGCCTGTCCTCGGGGATGGTATGCTTGGTGTGCATCGGATGCTTACTCCATCTGGTGTCACGCCTCGGGTTGCCGCAAACAACGCCGGGGCTTCCCTCTGCCTCGAAACTCCCCACCAGTATAACACAATCCCCACAAGGAGGTATTCACCGTGCGCGTAATCGACACCCTACGCATCCTTCCATCAGGCAGTCCGGTTGCCCCCGGCACCCAGGTCCAGGTATTCCGGGAGTCCGACAACACCCTGCTCGATACCGTCGTCACCGATGCGAACGGAGCCTTCACCTTCGAGGTCGAAGGCAACCCCGGCACGGTGCGTTATGAGGCGGTGGCCG
Organism: uncultured Bryobacterales bacterium; assembly: GCA_964649285.1. Taxonomy (GTDB): domain Bacteria; phylum Acidobacteriota; class Terriglobia; order Bryobacterales; family UBA6623; genus CAMPKL01. The sequence goes on from CAZYOX010000001.1 coordinate 1,106, forward strand.
GGGCCAGCAATAAGGTCCATAGCACACGTACGGTCATGCCGGTGGGACAGGTGGACATGTCCGCGCTTCCGGCCCTGCTCAACACCTTCCTCGATGGGGTGGTCATCAACTACAAGGACGCGCTTTCCGTCGTCGCGGACGGCGTGTCGATGGATGTGGCGATCAACCCCGGCGTCGCCACCGCCAAGGGCGTCATCTACAAGCAGGACGACCCGCTCATTCTGACCATCCCCCCGGCCACCGACAACCCCCGTATCGACACGATTGTGGTGCGGTTCTGGCGGGCGGAGACGGGCGACAACGCCGGGCGCTGCGAGATCGTGCGACGACAGGGCGTGGAAGGCGTCTCCCCCACGCCCTACCCCCCGCTCCAGAACGAGACGACGTGGGACACGCCACTGGCGCAGGTGCGGGTGGACCCCGGCGTGCTGGGGATTTCGATGAACAAGGTGACGGACACGCGCCTTGTCTCCATCCCCCTGATTCCCAACGGCACGATCACCAAGGACCAGTTGGCCGACGATGTGGCGTTCGGCATCCCCTACGTCAAGAACGGGAACACCAACGTCGTGGTGGAGAACGCTGACCGGCTGAACTTCATGTCCAGCGCCGGGTTCACCGCCTCGGTCAACAGCAGCATCGACTCGCAGGTGGACGTGGGGATCGACTTCCCGACGGCCAACACCACCAACGGCACCTCCAGCAAGCCCTCCCGTGAGGACCACCTGCACAACATGGCGGTGATCGACCGCGTGATTGTCGGGGCGCGGGACCTCTCCTCCAGCGTCAACGAGCAGTCGATGACGTCCATCAAGCTCCCCGCCGAGATTACGCGCTGCATGTTGCGCGTGGTTCTCAGGGTCGAAGGCGGGTTGGGAACGACGGCCGAGGGCAGCCTGTTCATGCGGGTCGCCGGGGCCAACCACCATGCGTTCGGGCCGTACCAGTGTGACCAGGGGGTGGACTCCACCATCGAGGCGGTCGCCACCTACACCACCTCGGGCGGCACCTCGCTCAATGTCGGGTGGGGCTGGAACCGGTCGGCAGGCACGCTCCGCGTCAAGCACGGCTGGATCGAATGGATCTGTATTCCCCGCCGCTAGGGAAGGTGCCCCCGTTGGGGGGGGCAAGTTCCCTAGGGTGGAATGAGTGCCGGACCTTTCCGGCGATGTTTCGTAGGTAGCGCATATGCAGCACCGGGCAACTGTGGGGATCGCCCAGCATGTCGGATGGACTATGGGTCGCCCTCATCACCGCCATCGCCACCATCAGCGGACCAATCATCCTCGCCATCGTGAACCATCACCTCGGCAAGCGGGACCGCGACCTGGCGTCCAAGACCATGATGGAAAAGAACCGTCAACTTCGCGGGGTGAAGGCGACCAATCGACGCCTCGCACGCGAGAACACCCTGCTCAAACTCCGACGCTCCCGCCCACGGAGACGCCGATGAAAGGGTGGCTCGTGTCGTTGTTCCACGCCCTCTTTCCGTTCACCGACCCCGCCCGCAGTTCGTGGCGGGCGACGATGGAACGCCAGTATGAGGAGGCCCGGCGACAGAACATCGTAGAACGTCGCTACCTGAACCGCCGCACCCCGCCCGCCCCGTGATGAGTATGCTCCCCGACCTGACCGACTTTCTGCGACGGCATGACCTGACCATTGACCTGTTCACCATCTGGACGATGTGCGTCGGACTCTATGTCTATGCCCTCGTCAAGATCGCGTCCTGGTCCGTGCTACGCGGCCAGCAGGACCAGACGATGGTGGGCGTCATCCTCAAATGGCAAAAGATGGCCGAAGCCGCGCTGGGCCTGTCGATGGGCACCCTCTACGGCATGACGCTGATGACCCACTACTTCGGCGTCACCTATGAAATCTGGGCCCGGTCACTTGTCCGGCTCAGCGTCTCCCTCGCCATCATCCTCGGCGGCATCTACGGCCTCCAGTTCATCTATTACCTGTTGCAGGAAATCCGGCGTGGCCGGAAGGACTACATCTAGCATGGCCCAGCATCCCTTCACCTGGCCCGGTGTCCCTGGTGGACCGATTCTCTTTTCCTTCCCCGTCCACAACCTGATCGTTCCGCCGTGGCGCACGTTGCAGCGACCGGGCATCAAGGCCCGATCCCCGCGCCGGGGTATCCAGCATGAGAACGGGAACCCCAACGCCCTCGCCAAGCAGGACAGCCAGTATCTCTACAACGGCGCTGGTGGTCGGCAGGCGTCGTGGCATGGCACCGTCGATCACCTGGAGGGGTATGCCAACCTGCCCGGTGATGAAGTGGGCTGGCAGGCCGGTGACGGCGCGGGTCCGGGCAACTACAACGGGTTCGCGGTGGAGTTGTCGCAGTGGCCGGTCGTGTACGGGACGGCTGCACAGTGGCGACAGGCACGGCGCAACGCAGCAGAGATGAACGCCCGCGTGAGTGCCCGCATCAATGCCACACCCCCGAGCAACCGGCACCGTGACTACATGAACAAGAACTGTCCACAGTATCTCAACGGCAACGCGACGTGGTGGAAGGAATACCTGTCTGACTGGTGGCACTTCTACAACGACGAGAAGGCACGTATGTCCGGCAAGACACCGGAGGGCGCGTTCAGGAAGGGCGATCACCTGATTGTCACCGCCGACCGCGTGAACATCCGCGTCGGCTATGGCACCGACTACCGCGTGTTGCGGGTGGCCGAGAAGGGTGACCGCATGACCGTGATTGCCGACGGCGTGGGTGATAGCACGCAATGGGCGGACGGCTATCTGTGGGCAAACGTGGCAATCGCCGGGTTCGGTACTGGCTGGATCGCCACCGGCTCCGGCACAACGCCGTGGGTCGAGAAGTCCGCCGCACCGCCGACTCCGGAGCAGGAGCCGGAGCCGTCGAAGTACGTGGCCCCCAGCCCGATCCCGGAACTGCTCGACACCAACTTCTCGTTCGATGAGAAGTACCACACCGCCGAGGGCATCACCTCCATTGACGGGCAGGACTTCATTTTCGTGGCCGATGTGATCGAGTTCAAGCGCACCACCCCGGCGATGCGGTGGGCGGCGACAAGCGGGGGTGAAGTCAAGGCCCCGTACCAGGAGGGCGACGTGGCGGTTGCCGCGTGGCTCGTCAAGACGCGGGAGGGCCGCTATGCCTACGTACTGACCGGTGGCGACGATGAGTGGGTCCGTGTCTGGTACGAGGATACCGTGCGCGTGAGTGATGCGCCGTTGCTCGGGGACGACATGGAGTAGGAGAAGTGACTATGACCTCGCGGGAAGATGTGGTGCGGAAGAACGCGCTCGACTATCTGGACGACATCGTGGTGGGGGCGGTCAGCCTGCCACCGGACGAACGGGCCAACATCGCCATGTACCTGCTGGAGCATCTGGCAGACCGGGCGCAGGTGGAGGAGGAACCGGTGATCGACCTGTCCGCGATTCTGTACCAACGCTTTGAGGAGAACTAGCGTGTTCACCGGCCACATCCTGATTGATGTCCTGATTCTGGTGCTGGTCATCTACGTCATTTTTCGCATCATCGACCGACTCTAGGGAGGATAAAGAAATGCCATCTGTCATATCCGAAGAACCGGCCCTCGTGATGGGTCTGGTGCAAGCCGCCATTATTCTCGCCGTGTCGTTCGGGCTGGACCTGACCGACGCCCAGACCGCTGCGTTGCTGGCGTTTACCGCCGCCCTTCTCAGCGTGATTACACGTCAGCAGGTCACACCTGTCACACGGGAGCGCATCTAGTTGGCCGGACGACCATGGACACCGGAAGAGGTTGATGCGGCACAAACCCAGCCGTATGACCTCTTCCGACAGGCATACCCTGACCGGACGTTTGATGCGTGGCGACTGAAACGGCAGCGCACCGCACCCACGACGCCGGTCACATTCGTTGATAAGCGGGAAGGCTCCTTCGATTGGCGAAAGGCAAACCAGCATATCGCCGGGATGCAACACCTGTCCGAAGGCGCAAAGTCAAGCCAGGATACCGCGCACATCGTCATCGACAGCGACGAATCGGTGGGGATCATTTTCCTCAGCGACGCACACATCGGTGACTGGTCCACCGACCACGAACTGTTCGAGCGCATCACTGACGAGATTCTGGAAGTCCCAAACCTTTACATCGCCCTGCTTGGCGACATGGGGGCCATGAACATCAAGTTGCGTGGCGTGGCGGAAGTGGCGGGGAACCTGCTCCCACCTGAACTGCAACTCTCTTACTACGAGTCGTGGCTGGAAGAGATGCAGGACCGCATCATCCTCAGCACATGGGACAATCACGCGGTCGAGCGGGAGGAACTTGGCACCGGACTGAGTGCGTTCAAGAAGTTGCAGTCCAAGTACGTCCCCTACTTCAACGGGATAGGCCACCCCGATATATCGGTTGGCGACGAAACCTACCACGTCGCCGTGTCGCACAGGTTCCGGGGACGCTCCATCGTGAACCCCTGCGCTGGCCCCATGAACTACCTCATCAAGGAAGCCCACGACCGGGAGATTGCCGCACAGGGCGACAGTCATGTGCCCGGCGTCTTGCAGTTCACGCATGGTCCGAGTGAGAAGATCGCTATCAACACCGGAACCACCCAGCTCCGGTCCTCATACGCCCGGCGCTACTTCTCCCTGTTCACGCATGCGACCTTCCCCGTACTGGAGCTCCATCCCGACCAGCATCTTGCGGTGCCCTACTGGAGCATGCGGGCGTGGCTGGGGTCACGCGGGTGAACATCACCATCACGGTGCCGTGCGACCCGCCGTCCGTGCTGCTCCCCAACCAGCGACGAAAGCACCACTGGGGCACAATCTCCAAGGCGACACGGGAACTGCGGGAGATCGCCTACTACGCTGCGCTTGACCAACGACCGAACGACTGGACTCCGTTTGCAGAGCCAGTCGTTCTGTCATTACGTGTGGGGTATGGGCGGCGGCGGCGTATCCCTGATCTGGATGCGTCAGCCAGCGCGTGCAAGGCGATTATTGATTCCATGATTGATGCAGGAATCATTTCGGATGACCGAATTATTACGAAGCTCGTTGTCCGACATGGGAAAGACCCGAAGGGAGAGGGGTACGCAATCCTCAACTTTCAACCCGATACGGACGATAGCGTGGTATAAAAGGCTACATCGAGTTCTCCTTCTCCCCCTGCTCCACGGCAACCGACGCCACGTAAGCCCCGTCCCGGAACACCACCGTCGCGTCCATGCTCCATCGCATGCTGGCGTCCGGGTACAACTCCCGTGCAATCTCCCGTGCCCTGCCCCGCGCCTCGGCCTTGGTGCCGGTGAACGAGTGGTCGATGATAGGCTTGCCCTTGGGGATGACCTTGATCGCGTAATCAGGCATCGTCGCCCTCCTGCTCGTTCCGCACGGCTGCCCGTATCGCGTGCTCCATCCGTGACGCGGCACGCAAGATGTCATACACACAATCGTTGACGATGAAGCGCATGACGTGTGACGCCCTCGTGTCATCGTTGATCGCGGACCGGATTGCTTCTGCCCGACTCCATATCTCCATGCCATCCTGTGTCCACATCGGCTGGGTCCGATTGCCACGTTCGTCCACGTTATCCAGCAATGCGGCAATCATCTTGCACGCCTCGCCCATCTCGGCCTCCTCTGGCGACATCAGCGCGCTCGGATTGCCGTGTGCAAAGTGCCAGTTCATCATAGCGTCGTGCGCCTTGCGTGCTACCGTCCGGAGTCGGGCGTTCTTCTCTGCGTAATCATTCAGCCGGTCGGCGTCCATGTCGTCATGGCCAAAGCGAGCCCGCGTCAAGTCTCTGTCACTCATGGCCGTCGCCTCCCAGCGCCGCGTCCATCGCCGCCTCGATTGCCTTGGCTGCCATGTCATGTGCGTCCGCAGGCATCCCCCACAGGCGGATGGTGGCCGCCTCCACCGCCGCATCACTCAGCATCGCCTCGCGCACCTCGTCAAGAATCTCGTCGGCGGTGTTGTGCGCATCGTGTGATACATCGTGGAACTCCAACCGCCGCAAGATGCGATCACGCAAGGTATCGTCACTCATATCGTCGTTCCTCCAGCATCGCCAGTACCGTCGCCTTCATCGAATCCGGCATGTACCCTGCCTTCACCAGCATCACGTCCCGCTCGGTATCACTCACTCCAAGGGCGCGGGCGATGCCAGTAATTACCTTCGGGCTGGGGTCGCGCTGCCCCGACTCGATGTTCGACAGGTGGCTATAGTTGATTCCTGCCTGCTCCGCCACATCGGTCATCGTCCGTCGCTGGTTGACGCGATGCAATCTTACCCATGCCCCGAACTCGGTCTTGGTCGGGAGAAGGCTGGCGTATGGGCCACGGTTCTCCTTGCGTCGCACCCCCTTCTTCGCCGCTGCCCGTCGTTGCTGCGTCCGCTCCTCGCGCATCTCGGCCAACGCTTGCGCCAGCAACTCGTTCACATCCTGGTACGGGTTCTCGACCTCGCTGATTCTCATGCCGTCACCTCCACCCCGAACGCCTGCTTCCACGCAGCAACCGCCTTCGCCTTGGCATCGCCTTCATTGTGTGCCGTGTTGCGCCACAGGAGCCGGTCGAGGGTGTGGTCAATGGACAGAATCGAGCCGGTGAGTGTGGCTGTGGACGGCTTGGCGTAGGTGAACGCCTGATCCTTCATGTTGTACTCCACCATCCACCAGCTCGGCTCCGGATTCACCTCGGTTACGTCGATCCGGTAGATGGATAGATTGCCCGTGCCCCGATTGTGAACCGCCTTGGCAGTGTCCTTGACGATGTAGAAATTGTGGATGGCGTCGAGATAGTCCTCGCCAACGCCCCACCCTGTCACCGTTCTAGGTCCCGCAGGCTGATCCTCCTGCTCATCGCCGCTACTCGCCACCCTCTCCAGCTTGTCCCGCACCGCCTCGTACTGCATCTTCTTCTCGTCGTAATCCCGCTGGACGCGGGCAAGTTCCCGGCGCTGATTCAGCACGGTGTCTTTCAAGCTCAGGATGAGTCCAATTAACTCATGCTCACTGCGGCTTCCGACCAGTCTCTCTCTTGTCAGGTCATGGAGTTGTGTTGTCTTGATGCTACTCATGGTGTGTGGTGTCCTCCTGTGCCAGTTCGTCCAGCGCCTCGATCACGGGCTGGTACTTGTGGGTGAAAAACCGGGCCGCTTCCTCGGCCACCCTGCGCCACGCCTCCTTTCTCGGCGCATTGTGGTGGATTTTTCGCAGGTTTTCCTCCAGTTTTTCGACCTCAAATTTGTCCTCTGAGTATAGCATGGTGGGTATCCTGTTGTATAGGGGTGGGGAGGATTCAGGCAACCCCAACCCGCATGTCGTACTTGGCGGACGGGTCCTCGTCCAGGTCCATGAACCGCATCGTCTCGGCGTCGAACCGGACGGTGATGTTGCCGGTCATGCCGTTGCGCTGCTTGCCGATGATGATGTCTGCCGTGCCCTGCTTCTCCTGCTCGAAGTCCACCACCCCCTGCTCGGCGTAGTAGTCGTGGCGGTAGATGAACAGAATCTTGTCGGCGTCCGCTTCAATCGCTCCCGACATCCGCAGGTCGGACATGCGGGGGATGGGTGGCGTGCGCTCCTCGACCTTGCGCGATAGTTGTGACAGCGCCACCACCGGTATCTCCAGCGTCTTGGCGATGCCCTTGAGCGCGTGGGAGATACGGGTAATCCGCATCTGCTCCGACTCGTTCATGTCGTCACCGGCCAGCTCCATGTAGTCGAACATGAGCAGGGACAACCCGTGTCTGCGCTTGAACCGCTGCGCCCGCGCCAGCATCTGCGTCGTCTTGATGGCGCTCGTGTCGTCAATCGCCACCGGCATCCGGCCCATGATCTCCGTGGCCCGCATCAGCCGGTCGTAATCGCTCTGGTCCATGCGCTTGCTTCGCACCCGCTCGGCAGGCACCCCCGACACCTCGGACAAGGCCCGCTCCATCAGGGACAGGGTGTTCATCTCGGCGGAGAACACCAGCGCCGGAGCCTTGCTACGGGCGATGTTCTGGACGATCTGCATCCCCAGCGCCGTGTTATGCGTGGGAATCATGGACTCCCCCGCCAGGTACAGGTGGGATGGGCTATCTACCGTGATGCACCGAACCGGCACGCTCTCGACGGGGATCACATCAACAATGTAACGGAGATCATTGGATGCCCGTCCGTTGCCGATGCCAACCCGATCCGCCTTTCGTGGAATGTAGAACACCTGACGGGTCGGCCGGAACGTGACGCGGTGGTAATTGCCACACACCTTCCCGTTCACCTTCGCGACCTTGACGGACTTCCGCGCCTGCATCCCGAGGGAGCAAACCAGCTCGTAAACACCATCCGCCAACACCTTGGACATGGACCCGAACTCCACGCTCCCGCTCGGGGACACTGATCCATCGGTATCAACAAGTCCGGACAGCAACTCCCACCGGTCATGCTCACATGCCCGGAGGTAGATGCCGGGGATGTGCTTGTTCCCCAGCAGGTCAAGGTTTCGCAGCTCTCCACGGATACCGTAAACAGTTCGTGTTGTGCACCGATCACCCTTGCCACTGATGTCCGGCCCTACCTTGTACCCGTCGTCCTCAATGCGCTCCCACATCTCCGGGTCAGGCTTGGTGATGGAACCGCCGTCACTGGTCCCGTCACCCAGCCACGCACCAAGCGTGTATGGCTTGATCGGGAGACGTATCGTCGTGGTTTTGAGTGCCCCTGCCACCTTGACCGCATGATTCTTCCGGCGATCAGAACCGACGTGAAGCGTGTCCAGGATTTCCTGCGTCGTCACGACAGACGGGAATGTTCTCTTGTGTGACTGGTCCACAGAGTACGGAGAGTCAGGGTTGCGCCCCAACCGGTCGTACCTGCGGGCCTGAATCTCACTCTTGCGGTCCTTCCGGGTCGAGGTTAGCCACCGGTGGTCAGCATCGGCCACAATCTCTGACCCATCACTGAACACCACCTTGTAGCATGTCCTGTTCATCTGCACGGGTGTGGCGTAGGTCACACGACAGCGCATCCCGCGCTCGTCAAACACCACATCGCCCGCCTTGATGTCACCCATCGTGGTCCACCCATCAGGTGTTGGGATCGGGGTATCAAGACTCAGAGCCTTCCCGCTTCCGGGGCGTCCTGCGACGATGATGAGTTCGCCGGGTCGCAGCCCCCCGGTCAGCCGGTGATCGACGCTGTGCAACCCGGTCGGCATCGCCACGTCCTCCCACGTCCCGGCAAGCTGGTCGGTCAGTCGTTCCTGCAACTGCTCGATCACGTCGCCGTACAGCACCGGGTCGCCGTCCACGCTGCCAAGGTCGGCCACCTGCGAGAGCAGGGCGTAGACCGTCTCTACCGGGTCCGCATCCACCTCCCGGTGAAAGGTCGTGAACGTCTCGGAGAGCAAGGCGCTGACCTTGTGACGACGGGCGTAGTGCGCCACCCGCTGCGCGTAGTCCATGACCAGGAAGGGCGTGAACGCGGACGTGGCGATCCGGAACAGCGTGACCGTCGTGTCCTCATGCCCTCGTGCGGTGAGCGCATCGTTGACGTTGGTCAGGTCAGGCGTGGCCCCGCGCTCGGTGACGGCCAGCATCGCCTCGTAGATCGTGCGGTGGTCGAGGATGCGGAAGGCGTCGGCGTCGATGGTGTCCCGCACATCGGCAAACGCGGACGGCTCGGACAGGACAGCAGCCAGCAGTGCTTCCTCCGCAATCTCGGACGGCATCTCACTGGCGTTCACGCTCCCTGCTCCTTCTCGATCTCGTCCAGTCGGGCGTGCTTCGCCATGAACCACTGCACCCGCTCGGCTCCGTACATCCGCTTCTCCCGGTTCTCCTCGTCAATCTCGGCCCGGATGCGCTCGGCCTCGGTCATCTCACTGGCGGGCTTGCGCAGGATGCGGATGGACGGCATGCCCGGAACTTCATCATCCCACCGCTCCCCGTTCAGCCACGTAGACGGCATGGGGATGAACTGCTTGCGCTCCGGTGTCCACTTGTGCGCCCGTGCCTGAGCCTGAACCGCAGCAATCATCAGGTCAGTCAGCTCATCGTCCGGTTTCCTGCGCATCCACCACGCCTTGCACCGCTTCTTGTCCTCCTTGCGTGGGTACGCATCCCAGAAACGATCAAACCGCTCGGAGAGTACAGATTCAGAAGCAGACTCAGATACAGATACAGATACAGAGGAGGTAACGTTTCGGGAACGTTTCTGTAACGTTTCGGGAGCGTTACGATCCTGTTTCGCCTCACGGTGCTTGCGAACACGCTCGGTCGAGCTGTCCGATTCGTACTGCCGTCCATGCCAGTTGTGAATCTCCAGCATGTCCTCGTTCTCATGGACAAGTCCACGCTCCAGGAGGTCGGCAAGCATGTCCGCAACCACGTCATCATCCATGCGGAGCGCGAAGGCGATATCCTCCGCCTTCATATTGACCGACCCTCGCTCGTCTGATCGGCTGGCAAGACACAGCAGGTTGATCCAGAACTTGAACGTTTCTCCGGGGAGCCTCTGTACCTTGGGGTCGTCAACGAGGTCGTGGTAGATACGAAACCACTTCATCGGATCACCGTCCATTTGCTATCTATCTCCTGCTCAAACCAGAAGTCGATCTGGCGATACATGGCAACTACCCTTCCCGGCTCTGGCCAGCCCAGTCATTCATCGACTCGATGACCTCAGCAACCTGGTCGGTTGTCAGGTCGAACCACTCGCCGTGTTGGCGAACGTCGCTGTACCGCTCGTGAAGTTCCCGCTCTTTCGCGGAGTGATCCTTCCCGATGGCACAATGAACCAGCTCTAGCGGGAACGGCTGCTGCTTGGTCAGTTCACTGATTCGTCGCTGGATGTCTTTCGTGATGCCGATCTTGTATCGGGGACCGCATTTCAGCAGGTAGACGTAGCCGCTGCTATGATCTGGACGCCTACTGTTCACGATCCGGGAGGCCTCGGCTTGCGCTAGCGTCGCTTCCCGCTGCTTGCGTTGAATCAGGATGCTTCGATCTGCGGCGAAGGAAAACGGCATCTGGAGGTATGCGCGCTTCCCTTGGCACGCGTGGCACTCGCAATCACCGTCCTGTGGCGTGTCACGCTCGACCGCGAGCAAGCCGCGGGATTCTAGGTAACTCGCCGCGTCGATCACGCGAGACACGCACAGCGGGTATCCGCTGGCAATATCAGCTGCGGTAATGCCGTGAAAAGGCCCGTCCTTGAAGAACTCCTCTGCTACCAGCCGAAATACAAACTCGGCATCGTCACGGAAGTGCTGGAAGTATTCCTCCGCAACCTGTAGCGTGTCCCCAAAGTCGGGGTGCATGTATTCGTTTGTGTCGTCGGGAATAGACTGAAGGGTATTGCATTGTTCTGAGGGTACGTGTATACTGGGCATACAACCCAATCCTTTCTGTTAGAAAGACCCGCACTTGATGAGACAGGTGGCGGGTCTTTCGCCGTGTCAGTAGAACCATGGTATCACATCACTGGTGATAACTCAATATCGGGACGGGGAAGGGGCGACCGCAGCCACCCCATGTCCCACATCACATTCCCTCCTTTCGTCGCTCTACGTCGATTCTGGAGCGTTCTAGGGGTATTAGAACGGGACGCTGTCCAGATCGTCCTCGCGTTCTTCCTCGTAGCCACCCTCGCTGTAGCCCTTCGGTGGGCTGAGAAGCAGGGCGATGTCGGCGTTCACGTCGAGGCTCATGCGCTGGCTCCCATCCCGACCGGTCCAGGGCCGGACTTTGAGGCGGCCACGAACAAACACACTGGCTCCCTTCTCGAACAGGCCACGGTCCCGCAGGGCGATCAGGGCTTCGGCGGCGCGCCCCCATACCGTGATCTCGTACCAGGTTGTTGTCTCCCCCTCACCATCACGTTCATTCACCGGGAGGCTAAACTTCAATTTGGTTGTGCCGCTCGGGGTCTGGCTGGACTCCGGGCTGCGGGCGATATAGGCGTTGGCGATTTCAATACCGACGTACTGCAATGGTGTTCTCCTTACGCTGCGACAGGACGCAGCTCTTCAAACCGTTTCTTCCACGCCTCACTCGGCGCTTTCTCGATCAGTAAGGCCCAGCGGGTCTGGTCCGTGCCCGCCAGATCGACGGCTTCTTTCCAGCGTTCCGCGTTCTTCCCGGCGTTGCTCACGAACGTCAGGAAGTCGGCATCCGACATGGGGCCGGTGGGTGCCGGGGCGCTCATGCGCTGGACCTTCCCCATCTCCTCCCGGCTCGGGCGATCCTTGTTGCTGGTCGCATAGCCCATGTTCGCCAGCGCCCGGCCAATGGCGGATGTCTCTCCATTCTCGTGCCAGCTCGTGCTGTTCGCCATGCCGCCCTTGCCTTTCTCCTCGGCGGCGATACCGGTGGCGTCCGGGTTGGGGTTGTCACGGTGCTTGTACACCCGTGCCCGGAACACCACCTTGTCGAAGTTGTCCGGTGTCGAGAGCAGGTCCACCTCCATCCGTCCGTCCGGGTTCTCGTGCCAGAACCGGTTGATACGGTCCTGTACTTCCACATAGTCATTGAGATTGAACTTCCCGGCCACTAGTCTTCCTCCTCTCTGGGGGCAAACGATGCGCGGATTCGCCACATGTCAATTGGGTCAACCATGTACGAAACGTCGTCCACACGGTATCGTGTGTCACTCTCGCCATTGGGTAGAATGAGATAGTCGCCACGCCTGATTCCTTCACCCCACCCCATCATGTCGAGGCGCATCCCGTCGTCATGAACACGGGTGATGGAGAAGTCGTGACCCCATCGTCTGTGCGTGTAGTCGTGTGTCGTCATTCCTCCTCCTCATCCGCAAGCAGGTCACGCTCGACCTCTTCCAGGGCTACGCCCTCCGGGTAGTGTTTGAGGATACTCCACGGTACCCACGCCCCGTACTCCTCGCCTTCCTCATGGTTGCTGTAGGCGACGAACACGGCGTCGGGGATGTTGCTGCTCTCGTACTCGTTGCCGTGGGCGTCGATGTCCTTATAGGTCCGCATCGGTGTCTCCTTCTTCTACGCCTTCCTGTTCGGGAAGCGTGATCCAGTCCGGGACGTGTTGTTTGAGCTCGTCGTACTCCATGTAGCCGTCGAACGAATCCCCGGCCCGCTCGTGCCAGATGTCCAGCCAGTCGCGGCCTCCGTCGGGGCGATTCCAAAGCGATATACTGAGGCCACCCCACCGGTACCGGAAGTAAATCCAGTCCCCTGCCTCCGTCCTTCCCCCCCACTGTGCAGGGCAGGCGGAGCAGGTGTTCTCGATCTCGGTTACGGTGATGGGGTCACCTTCTTTCCAGTGGAAACTCATAGCTCGCTCTCCTGCTCCTTTTTGAGTTCGTCCCGGCGCTTCTCCAGGTCGTCCAATGCGCGCCGGGTCCGAACAATCATGTCCTCGATGTCATCCAACTCCTGCTGTCGCAGCAACTCCTCGGTCACGATGGGGCGACGTGGCCGCTTCGTGCGGGGCGACGATGGAGTTGATGCGGTGGAACGGGATGAACTGAATGTGAGACTCGTTTGCTGTAACAATGCCCTGCTCCCCCCAGCCAATCACCGGGCGCTCAACCATCGTGCCGCTCGTAAACGTGATCCTGACCGTCTCCCCCATCTCAAACGGTGCTTGCATGTCCGTACACTCCTTGTGTATACTCGGTACAGGTGTCGTCATTCATGGTGTGTGACGCCATCTGTGCTACGGGACGACGGCTTGCTTTGCAGGTCGTCGTCTTTGTTTCTCGATATACTTCAGAATGGTGTATCGTCGCGAAACGTCTCAGCGGTCTGGCTCACGGCCCGCATCAGGCGGTGGCCGGTGGCGCAGGTGCAGGGAATGTCACAGGTGTAGTGCCCCTCCATATCCATCTCGGGCATCCAGCCGCTGTCGTTGCACCGGTCGCAAACCACCAGGCCCCGGCCCCGGCACGCCTCGCACGGCACCAGGTCCACGCTGTCCGGCGACGACATCAGGTAGTAGCCGCCCCCAAAGCATTCACGACACGTTCGCAGTGGATTCATTCGGGTTCTCCTTCCAGACGAAATAACAACTCAACGGGTAATCGAAAGACGTTGGCGATCCGTTCCGCCTCCTCTGCTCCAACCGTTCGCTCTCCCCGAATCACCATCGAGAGAAACGATGGCGACCGTCCAATCTCACGGGCAATGGTAGCTGCCTTGATGCCCTGCCGGTCCAACACCGGCCTCAGGTTGGTCGCGATGTACCGTATGATTCCTCACCTCCTTTCACTACTGTTCTGTGAACAATATTACACGCCCGTGGGAAGTGTGTCAAGTAGCATAAGCGGGCGCGGAATCTCCTTTGCCACTAGCCCTCTATCCCCTCCTGTTCGGCACGGTATCGTGCGAAGCGGTCAGCGGCGATCTTCTTGGCGTGGTCGTCGTCCCTCGCCCACACTTCGGTGTACAGGTGCGGGTGTGTAAGGCGATACTTCACATCTTCGGTTGCGAGGAGGGGGAGCCAGCCGGGTGCGGCCTTCTCCGTCACGCTATCATCCTCGACAGGCTGGCCAACGTACTCGTCCCGGCTTGCCTGAATGGACCCATCGGCATAGCGAAACACTCGGTAGAGGCGCTTCCCGGCGATGTTGTTGGGGATGGTGATGTCGTCCAGCGCCCATTCATCCACCTCTCCGCTAATGATGTGGGCGTATTGCTCAGCCTTCTCCCTGGTTGAGAACACACCGTATATCCCGTAGTCACTGTAGTCTCCCTTGGTCACGAGGTAGACGTCGGTCATCTCTCTCTCCTTACAGGTACATGCGCACGGCACGGAACACGTCGGGGGTGGTGTCCTTCAATCCCCGCTCGATGTCGGGTGGTATCTTGCCAAGCATGGCGTAGATGTCGTCGGGTGTCACCCGGTAGATGTCGGCCAGCCCTTCGATCTGCCTGGGCGTGGGCTTGCGGCGTCCGGTCATCCACTGGAACGGGTGGGTGGAGGGGCAGCCGAGATGCTTGGCGAGTTGGGAGAGGGGAATCGGGGAGTTGTCCTCCAGCCACTCCCCGAACCTGGTCAGCGGTAGTTCTCTCTGGGTCACGGTGCTACACCTCCTCCGGTCGGCGGGCGGGAATCAGGTCGGTCGGCGGTGGTGCGGCCTCGCCCCGCTCCAGTCGTTCCACCCGTTGACTGATGCCCTTGATGAGCTTGCGGTTCACGTCCTCCCGTGCAAGCAGCAGTCGTACCTTCTCGTCAAACTCCTGGTTGATTGGCATCCCGTTGAGCAGGACTTCTCCGTAGTGCTTACTCATCGCTCTCCTCCAATTGGTCGATGCGGCGGATGGCGTGCTCGCAGATGGTGGCAAGGGCCAGCCAGTCGGCCCGGCGCATGCGGTGGTAGGTGCCGGGGTCGTCGGTGCGCTTGCGCTCCACCCCGATGCCGGAGTAATAGGTATCGCCGTCCTCATCATCCAGTGGTTCGATGGTGGCGCGAACGGTGCTGTACTCGCCGTCGATGGTGGCTTCCCAGTACGGGTCATCGTTGATGGTGGCGGCACGGGTGAATCCCAGTACGTTGAACAGGGTATCGGTCATGGTGTGTCTCTCCTAGAGCAGGACCATCGCAAGGATGATGAGGGCAACGATGGTGAAGAAGGACAGGGCATTCGCGGCCAGGTTGAGGAAGATGGCATCCTTCCACGGGTGGGGATTTCCGTCCTCGTAGTTCTTCAACAGGGTCAGGTAGAACAAGGTCATGGTTTATTCCTCTCCTTCGTATCCGGTGGTGACGATCATGCCCGCTTCAACCAGGGTGGTATGGCGCAGGGCGGCGAGTTCGTAGGCGTGGAACATGTCGCTGGCATCGTCCAGTGATGCGGAACGGTACGCTTCCCACGCTTCCTGCTTGCGGAGTTCGGCTACGTGGATAGCGTGCTGCAATTGGGTATTCCCTTGCCAAAACAGGGTGTCGTGGGTGTGTTCCATGGTCAGCATGGTGTGTTTCTCCTTGTGCTACTTACGGGCCATGCGTCGGGCCAGTCGGGTAATCAGTCCGGTCGGTGGTGTGGGTTGCAGGGCAGGTGGCAGGCTGGTGAACGAGTCGCCTGCCTTATCCCATGCCGGGCGGTCAGGTTTGGTGAGGATGCCTGCGCCCTTGACCATACGGCGGATCGCGTCGCGGCTCGGGACATCCTGGTGCGGTCGGTGGGCGTGCTGGTGGACGGCTTCGGCCAGTGTGGTGATGTCGTCGTCACTCAGCTCGGGGTTGTGGTATCGGAGCAATGCAATCGACTCACTGAATCCGGGGTAGTCGTCGGCATCCTGCGCGGCGTGGTAGTAGGTGGCGGCGGTCGATGCGTCGGGGAAGGGTATCCCGTTGATGGTGTAGGTCATGGTGCTACTCCTGTCTGAGGTAGGCGAATAGTGCGCGTGCGTGGTCGGGATTGGTCAGGGTGTAGAGGGTGGCGTGTTCCCGGTATCGCTTGCGGACTCGGGTGTGCATGATGCGGGTGACGCGCTCCCCTCCGGTGTACCTGCCCTTGCGTTCGATGTAGGGCTCTCCGGTGCCTCCTGCCAGGCGAAGCACGCAACGTATTTCGCCCGGCTCTGCGTATCCTTGTGCGAGGTAGTAGGTACTGACCTTGCCCCGCTTCACTTCCATGCCTTGTAGATGTCGGCAGGTTCCCGCTTACAGATGGTCGCGCCCTTGATGTGCTGCACGTAGCGCAGGGCATCGGCTGGAATCTGGTACCACTCTCCCGGCTTGCGAAGGGAGATGTAGCAGGTGTCGTCTTTGGCATGTGGCCGCACGTCGTGGCGTGCCCGGTGCGATGTGACCTTGATCCATACATGCTTGTCCATGGTGTGTCCTTCCTGTGCTAGATCAGTTCCTTTCTCATGCGTGCAGCGTGGCCTGTGTTGCCTGTACTGCTGCGTCCATGCTGGCGAGCCATTGGTCCCGCTCGATCTCATCCCGTACCCGGTCCACGGTTTCCGCTGCGAATGTCAGTTCCTTCTGTGCCTCCCGGATGGTGTGGTGCAAGCGTCCGACGTGACCTTCTTCCAGGATGCGGTCAATCACCTCCTCAATGTCCCTGTCTGTGGCGTCCTGCAATTCCGCTGCGTTCTTGATGGTGTTTCTCATCACCTCGACAAGTTGGTCGAGCAATTCCCCGTACCCGTCATGGGCCAGTATGGTTTCGAGGTCCCCGCTTGCCTGATTGATTGCGTCCACGGATTCGATGAGGTCGTTGTGCTGTGTGTGGTTCATGGTGTGGTGTCCTTCCTGTGCTAGTGGCTCATTTCCCAAAGTTGTTGTCGCTCGTATGCGTCCGGGTCGAACTCGATGTTAGCCCTGCTCAACTTGTTCTGTGTGGTATGTCCTTCCTGTTCGTTTGTATTGCTCGACCTGTTCCGGGTCGGAAGGGTCCATTGCGGTAGTGTGGTCGAATCCCAATATCTCTTGGTCGAACTTCATGCCTTCAGGGCAGGTCGCCAAATGGGTGATATGGCTGTTAGGGACCACGCGATACACGAAGCAACGGCGTCCACAGAACTTGCAATAGTTACCGGCCATGATGTCTGTCCTTCCTGTGCTAGATCACTTCGCGGCCAAAGCCTGGGATGGAGATAGCGTCGGCGTCGGGGATGTCGTATGCGTCCTCCCATTCAGCAAGGATGCGGGCGGCGTCCTGTTCGATGTCATCCCAGCCAATCGAGTAGTTGAACAGTCGGGCTTGCTCGGCCAGTTCTTGCACGATGCTGTTATGGTCGAGCGTGCAATGCTCCCGTAGGTATTCTTCGTCCCACTCCCAACCGGTGATACGTACAGGTGTAATGGTCATGGTGTGCGCTCCTTCTGTTACTTGCTGACGGAATAATCTTCCCACAGTGTCCAGCCTGCCTTGTCGATGCTCCAGGCGAGGAGCTGGTCGAGGTGGAGGGTGGATAGTGTCTCCCACAGGCCGAAACGGAACGGGTCGAAGTCGTAGAGTGTCTGGAGCAAGTCAATCATGGTGTTTCCTCTGTGCGTGTGCTACGCGGTATCAGCTGCCAACCTCTGGAAGGGTGAGTGCGTCATATGCAATTTTGGCAATGGGCAGGAACGCTCCATCCTTCGTTACGAGTCGATATTTATCCCGGCTGTTCGGTGCGTACTCTTTCGCGACATACTCTCCTTCTTTTCCGGAATATATATCATGCCAAAATACGATCCGGTCGTTATACCGGAGCGGTTGCCTGGTATGCTTGTCCAGCTTCCCTACCTTCATCGGGGTCCATCCATCTACGTTCATGAGACCCCGGTCTGTGAAGTATTCAACGTTGCTCATGGTGCATCTCCCTACTGTGCTACTGGTATGGGTCAAAGCTGATCTGCAAAAAGTCGTACAGGTTGGTAGCATCGTCATACCTCTCGAACTGGTACACGCCAGGATAAATAGGATTGAATGGATCAGCGCGCCATCCCTCATCTTCGGCGCTGTCAATGAGTGCGAAGAAATCATCTTCACCCATTGATACATCCGTGTACTCAGGAGTCCACTCGTAATCAAGATCATTCCGTGTACGCTTGGTGACGCTCAGGCTTTCCATGGTGCTATCTCCCGTGCTACGTCCAGTGCTGCTGCGCCCTAGCTTCCTATCTCCGGCATAACTAGCGCGTTGTATGCAAGTTTAGGGATGTCGAGATAGGCTCCACTTTCTGTTACGACGCGATACGGATATTTGCTTGACGGATCGTGTTGCTTACCGACGTACTCGCCAGACTGCACAATGTGTATATACAGTTGCCCCTGATTGAACACGCTAGGATTGTCCGGGTACCGAACCTGAGTTCGCGTGTTTTTCTCTAGTCTCCCTACTTCGGTAGGCTTCATTCCCGATATATCAAACACGCCCATACTTACCAGAATATCTACGTTACTGTTCATGGTGCTACCCTTCCGTGCTACGTGCGTTGACTCTCGCCTAGAGCCAGTGACCGGGTACCGGTGAGATACCCGGCGTCTGGACCTATGCGTATGCCATGAGTCCGGAGACATCGACGTGCGAGGCGAACCGATAAGATACAATCGCTCCGCTGTTCCGTGTTACGTTGAATGTGTGGTGGAGTTCACTCGGTACATACTCCACGCGCCGGGATCGTTTCATATCCACTTCAGCATCTTTTCTTGTCGCATCCGCTAGTTCAACCGCAAGCGCGTTGCGGCTCTCGCGATACTCCACCGAGCACCACGGGATCGAGCGATCAATAAACGGGTTGCCTTCATTCTGGTATGTCATGGTGCATCTCCCTACTGTGCTACTGCTTCCCAGTGAGTGTATCTCCTTCCCACTGGTGTACTACCATCATAGGGTATGAAGAACCTAATGTCAACCCCTTTAGGCAATCAATTTTCTACACGCATGTAGCACCACTCTCCCCAGCTTCAGACGTGCCACTAGTCAGTCCCGCTACTTACTGATCCATCATCCATCACTGGCACGATCTCTCCCGTACACTGGACGCAGTGACACCGGAGTGTCCCCGGTCCCCATTACGGGATGCTTCGGTGTCACGTCATGGTGAACTGCGTCGTGTGTGTGTCGTGTGCAGGTCGTGCGTATGTGTATGTTGTGTGTAGGGAGTAGGGAGTAGTCGTATGTATGTTGTGTGTATGCGGTGCGTGTACTCGATGCCCCACCCCTCTCCACTACGCGACAGCCTATCGTCCTACCCCACCCGCTCACCCCACGCGACAGCCCACCGCTCACGCATCTGGCACGGAGCGAGATACCCCGACCCCTCCCCACCCCGGACCCCTGGAGTGGTACCCCACCCGCCTTCGACGTTCGCGCTATAAGCCAACACACCGACAGCACACGCATCCCCCGCCCCACACACACGAGCTGACGGCAGGACATTAGTGTTGGTGTGTGTTGTGTGATTGGGGGGACTCCACCCCTCCGGCTATGAAAACCCTGAGATTTCCCGACCTCGTATCCGTGCCAGTCGTTCCATGCTAGCAGTGGGGTTGGCACTGGCGGGGAGCGTGTGTAACCGGGGGTGGTAGTGCATGTGAAAACCCCGCTCCTCACGGTGGAGGAAACGGGGTCGGTGATGTGTGTGGGAGATGGTGTGGTGGAGGTAGGACTTGGGGCTCGCGCCCCTGCTTCGGGCTACGCCCTACGAGACGCACCTGACGGTGCTCAGAGGAAGATAATACACCCTCTCCCCCCTTTATCCCCCCTCTCCCTACTGAGTGCAGAGAGAGGGGTTGTGTGTGACCTGCGCACCCGAGACTGGGGAGGTCGGCCCTGCTCGGCGGCTGGCTCGTTGGGCCTGTGTGCGGCGATTGCAGGGCAGCAAAAATCTCCTGCGGTCCTGGCTCGTGTCTCCACACCCGCGAGTCTGCTGTGTCAGCCCTTACGTCTGACGGCCATTCAGGTCTATTCCGCGCCGGACTACCAGCGTTGTCCCGAAGGGGCTAGGTTTTCTGGTCTTTCTCGGAGATGTACACGCGCTCTCCATTGGGTTTCGTGACAATCACGCCACCTTCATAGGGGCGAACCGTGCGTCCCTTGGTGGCATATGGCTGGTTCTTGATCCGCTTGTGACGGGGGCATTTCCCACCCCAGCGTCGTTTGCGTCCCATGTAGGCTCCAATCTCAATCTGATCGGCGTACCAGTCCACATCCAACCCAATAACTTTGCTGTCACCAACGAGTTTCAGGAAGGCGTCGTGGTCCATGGATGCTCCGTTCGGATAGCGGGAGTCTCGCCAGTCGCCTGGGAAAGGTGGCGCTCCTCGACGGCTCCCGCCCATCCTCACTATGATATCACCACCATGTTGCGCTTGTCAACACATTGTGGTAATATACGTCTGTGAAGCATGAAGCATCACTGACACTCTCAGCCTAAACAACTTGCCCCCCCCGTTGGGGGCACATACCGGGAGAAGATATGACCGAACAGGAATTGCTGGATACGCTGACTGAACTGGAGCGTCGGGTGCATGACTCCTACAGTCCCAAGCCCATCCTAGAGGCGATGTATGCGGTCATCGACGTGTATCGCCGGACCTCCCGATCAAACTCCCCCATTGTCTTGCCCCACCCCCTCAACACCCCATCGCCAACCGAAGCCGACACCATTTACGCCCAAGCCTTTTACGACGTGTACGAGGCGTTCCAGCCGGACAGCGTGTTCTCGGACATCTGTAACCACAACGCCGGAGCAAGGGAGGTCATCTCTCGGTTTGCCAGCCGTCGCGGAATCTGCTTGGAGGAGAAGTTATGACCGACTGGTTACGCTACCCGATCCTCACGCCGGACCTCATGGATCGCACAGTGTTTGTGGATCGAGAGGCCCCAACACCCACCCCCGTCTGCACCCTCACCCCTGATGAACATGGTATCGGCTGGTACACGGAACCGAACGATATGGGAACGGCAGTCTGGATGTCGGACCTGATGTTGAAGCGGCTCGGCTACGCCCGTGTGCATCCCAAGTGGAACAGCCCGTCGTACTGGGCGTCGTTGCCGGAGGAGGATGTGTGATGGATGAGGTCTGGGAGATCGACCACGACCGCACCGAGGATCACTGGCTAGAGGTGGTGTCTCGTGATCGCTTGTGGGGAGCGCATGCCAAGTGGGACGGATGCTGCCATATCGACGAGTTCGACCTTGATGGAAACGCCGTCGATGGCATGCACATCTGTGACCTCGACGAGATGATTCGGATTCTCACAGCGTTGCGAAGGAAGGCGCAGTCCTACTTTGGCGACGATTGGGGGACATAGCGTGAGGTATTCCCGGAAGGAGCTGGTGCGCATGACCGGCATCACCCATCGACAGTTCCGGCGCTGGCGGGAACGTGGCCTTCTCCCCCCACCCGAAGGCGGTGGACGCAACTCCTACTACACCGACACCCACCTCGACCTCCTCAATCACATCGTTGGCGAAATCATCGACGGACGCACCACCCTTGCCGACCTCGAAGAACGGTTCATGTACGACCGTCACCCCGAACTGCTCGACGATGGAGACGTGTTCTAGATGGACTGGAATGAGCTGAGGCACGCATTGGACGCCTACTTCGCAGACATCGACGACCCCACCGACGAGGAACTGGCCGCACTCGAAGCCGAACTGGAGGGCACCATGTGGGACGAACTGGCACACCACCAGTCCATCGCTGACGACGAACTCCTCACCGCGCTTATGGTCTATCACAGGGGCGAGGATGATGAGTGAGCAGAAGTACGACAAATGTCCACATGGATATGGCCTTTGTGAGTGTGGATGCGGAATGAAGACCGAGTTGGCTAAGCGAACCTATCGAGGCCGTGGGGTCTTTAAGGGTGAGCCCATGCGGTTTGTTAGTGGACATCAGTACCGTATGAAAAGGCTAAAGCCCCGACCAACCCCTATCGCGATTGACCTGAATACGTTTGCCATCCCTCTGTGCGGCGAGAAGGGAGATGGACTCGTCACGCTGGTGTCTGCTGAAGACTTGGATACCGTGGCCCAGCACAGATGGGTGGCAATGACCGTAGACGGAATCACCTACGCAACAACCAGGGTTGTTGGTGATCGAGAGACGGCGGTACTGATGCACCGCCTCATTCTGGGTGCTGGCCCAGGCGAGATGGTTGACCACGCAAGCGGAAATGGGCTTGACAACAGGAGAGGAAATCTTCGTCTCGCGAACCCCTCAACCAATGCTTTCAACTCGGTAAGGAAGCGTTCAATATCTCCGTTCCGTGGGGTCTTCCAGACCAAGAGTTCCGGATGGCGGGCAAGCATTTGTGTTGGAGGGAAGACAAGGATTATCGGACTGTATGAGACAGCAGTCGAGGCCGCAAAGTCCTACGACCGAGAGGCTCGAATGGCTCATGGGGAGTTCGCTGTTCTGAACTTTCCTGAAATCGGAGAGAGGGGAGACCATGGCTCATCATCAAAAATATGAACGGTGCTTGATGTGTGGGAAGTCCATCATCCCCACCTGGTCCGAGGCGGAGAAGGTGGCTCGTGACATGATGCGGCTCTCCGGCAAAACCCGTGGTGCCTACCCCTACTGGTCGCGTCCATGCCGCGCTGTTCACATAGGTCAGGCCACATCGTCTCAATACAAAAAAGCGAAGGGGGCGCACTGAAATGGGTTTTGAGCTTATCTCTCGCAGTGAAGCGATACGCCTCGGAAGCACGACCTACTTCACGGGACGCCCCTGCCCTCACGGTCACATCGACCTGCGGTTTGTGTCGAGCTATGGGTGTCGGGAGTGTATGCGGATCAAATCAAAGGCCGTGTATGACCAAGACCCTGCTGGCCAGTCGGCGCGTGTTAGTGAATACCAGAAGCGAACGAGGCCGGAAAGAACAAGGGCGAACAATCGGTGGCGTAAAAAGCATCCCCTTCATCGCTATATCAGCAACGTCAACGGTCACGCCAAGAGGCGCGGGGCAACAGGGCAAATATCAGTTGAGGAGTGGTCAGCCATGTTGGAGAGATATAACCACACATGCCTGTGCTGCGGTCGAGACGATGTAAAAATCACAGCAGATCATGTTATCTCAATTGCCGATGGCGGGGAGAACTCGATAGACAATATCCAGCCACTCTGCCTGCAATGCAACCAGGCGAAGCACAGAAGGGTCATCGACTATCGGAAGGATTGGTCGTGGCGTTCCATATCGGCAAGGCGACGACCAAGACATACAAGCGAGTGAGGAAAAGC
>CAZYOX010000001.1:24844-47310 GCA_964649285.1 uncultured Bryobacterales bacterium
GGCGTTCCATATCGGCAAGGCGACGACCAAGACATACAAGCGAGTGAGGAAAAGCGCGTGAGTAAAGAGATTCCCCTGACAAGGGGGCATGTTGCCATTGTCGATGATGAGGACTATGAGTGGTTGTCGCAGTGGAAGTGGACGGCCTTTCAGAGCGGGAATCAGGTGTATGCATACCGCAAGCACAAGAATAAAAGCGTGCTTCTTCATCGCTTGATAACTAGCGCCCCCAAAGGGAAGGTTGTTGATCACATCAACCGCAATGGCCTAGACAACCGTCGAGAGAACCTTCGTGTTGTTGGCAGGAAGGAGAACGCCCTGAACTCATCGTTCATTCCCAATGGAACTTCTAAATATCGGGGGGTTCGATATAGCAAGAATGCGTGGCAGTCCGAAATCATGGTGGACAGGAAGTACATCTACCTTGGCCGGTTCAAGAGTGAGGAGGACGCCGCGAGGGCATATGATGCTGCCGCGACCATGTACTTCAAGTCTGACGCTAGACTCAACCTCCCGGAGACAGAATGACCAGTAATAGCAGGGCGAAGGCTAAGGCTTCTGGGTGGAAGCCTGTCAGTGAAGTGGAGCCCTTTCCTGAGCATATCAAGGATTGGGCAAGGCAGCTTTGGAGCTATTCATGTGCGCGGGACTCCAGACGAGTCGCCGCGTATATGCGTGCGGGCGAGCATGACGGCGAGAATGAGGTATACCCACCAACAAAAATATCCGACCGCACTATTCGTGAGTGGGCTAAGCGATACAACTGGGCGGAGCAGCAGCTAAAGGAAAACAAGGCGCTCCACGCCGACCTGTTCAACACCGTCGCCGCCCAGAACGTCCACAACTCCGTTGATGCCGTCCGTGTGCAGGCGGAGATGCTGTATATGGTCAAGGACGATCTCGAACGCAAGGCGGCATGGACTCCCGAGTACGACGAGCAGGGCAAGATTCTCAATCCCATGCCCGAGATGCGGCTGGACCCCCGCGAGATCAAGGCCGTCACCGACCTGACCAACGGCATCCTCGACCGCGCCGGGCACACCGCATGGAGCCGCAAGGAGGTTGGGGAAGCACCCACCGGCCCCTCTGTCTCCCATGCCGACGCTATTGGGGGCAAGGATTTGGCCGAGTTGATGGAACTCTCCCGCATGAAGATTCTCGAACTGAACAGTGGCAGCAAAGAAGGTGCCCCCGTTGGGGGGGGCAAGTTGTCTACCGTCGAAGATGATGAGTCCGGCATCATCGAGGTAGAGACACATGCCCCAAAGCGGAGCGCGGATTGAGGCGCTTCCCGAGAACCTGAGAGATGTCCCGCAGGACCGCACGGGCTGGTTGCAGTGGCGATCAGCCGTTCTTGCGTATCGCACGCTGATTCACCGACTGTGCGAAACCGACCGCGAGATGCAGGCGGTCCAGTATGAACTCTCCCGCCGCGACCCCGAATACTGGCGGGTGATGTTCGGCGTCCTCTACGAACCCCGCACCACGATGGACATCATGGTGGACGAGCATGGCAACGAAACCACGTTCGTCAAGCCGCAGGGTTGGTACAGTTGGATTCCATTTCCCTTCCAGGTTGAACTCGGTCGCTGGATCAGCGATGTCACCTCCCGCACCATGGACACGAAGGGTCGTGGCGACGGGGTGGTAGAGAAGTCCCGTGAGATGGGCGCGTCGTGGGAGTTCTGCAAGGCCGCATCCCATGACTGGCTGTTCGGGGAGAACATGACGGTCGGCCTGTTGTCTCGCAAGGAGGACATGGTTGATGCCCCGGAAGATAGCCGCTCGTTGTTCTACAAGATTCGGGCGCTGGCTGGCGTCTACGACAAGGTGCCCGAAGCCTCGTTTGCGCCCGGCACGATCTGGGATGGCGTGCCCTGCCGGATGCCCCTGTGGATGCGCCCGGTCGGGTTCGAGAAGAAGTACCACGACTTCCGGGGCAAACTGATCCACCCCACCAAGTCCAACGCCATTCTCGGGGAGTCCACGTCCAGCAAGTCCGGTATCGGTGCCCGCGCCACCTACATGGTGATCGACGAGGGCGCGAAGATCGAGGCGCTGGCGGACATCTGGGGCGGGCTTGGGGCCACGACCCCGCACCGTCTGGTCGTGTCGTCGGCAGACCTGCGGTTCGGCCCGGACTTCTACAACCTCGCACGCAGCGCGGAACGGGCGAAGAACCATCCCGACCTGCCGGGACCGTCCTACTTCCGGATTCCGTGGGACGTGCATCCCCTCCGCAACCAGCAGTGGTTCGAGGCGGAGAAGTCCCGCGCTACCGACAGCCACGACTTCGCCCGTGAATACGAGATCAACTACCACGCCGGGTTCGGGGATTGGGTTTACCCCTTCGCCCAGCAGATGCAGTCCACGAACGCCCCCTACTCCATCGCGCTGGGGCAGGTCACGCTGGCGCTCGACCCCGGTATCCGCGACCCCACGTCAGTGGGCGTGTTCCAGGATGACCCCGGCAATGGCCGCTTCCGGCTGGTCGAGGCGATCACGCTGGAGACGCCGAGCGCCGAACACCTCGCCCCCATCCTGCTCGGGATGCCGGAGGACCATGAGTGCTGGAGCGAGGGGCCGTATGACCAGTCGGCGCATGAGTTCGCGGACTTCATGCGGAAGTTGCGGGAGTCCGGGGTGCGGGTCCGGCTGGTGGGCGACCCCTACGGCGACAACGCGGGTGGAGCGGGCAACGAGTCCTTCTACATGGCGCTCTACCGGCGCGGGGCCGAGTTGCTGGAATCCATCGGCGTCGAGCCGCAGTCGTTCCGGCTGGTCGTGCATACCAAGTACGACGAGGGCGCGAAGTACCACCCCAAGCGCAAGGAGATGACGGCGAAGTTGCTGCCGATGCTGGACATCAACGACACCCCCGGAGCACGCCACATCCTCGCCGCCTTGCAGGACTACCGCTACAAGCCGCTGGACGACGGCAAGAGCGCGATTACCGAGCCGACCAAGCCCATGCACAACTGGGCGAGTCACCCCGCAACGATGGTGGAGTACTTCTCCGTCCACTCGATGATGACCACCAGCTACGGCACCAACCCCCGCACCGAGAAGGTCCGGGCAGGCAAGGACAACCAGCAGCGCCGGGTTCCCGGTCGCACCCCGATCACCAACTTCAAACGTAAGAGGGTCGCTTGATGGACATGTTTGGACCGCCACCGGCTGCGCCCGAGTTCCCGACGGGAGCCGTGGAGATGCCGGGGCCAGAGGAAATCGAAGAGGTCCTGAGCGCGATGCTCGATGCGTTCGAGTCGGACGCGGAGGAACGGACGAAGGTGCGCTACCCGTCGTGGTTCGACGAGGAAGCCGCCGCCAAGCAGAAGCCAAAGCCGGACGAAGCGAAGGCCGAGGCCAAGCGCATCTGGGACGACTTCTCCTCGCTCCGCGCCCGCTTCCGCGACACGGTGGACTTCATCTCCCCCACCCGCCCCGGCTACGTGTTCAGCGATGCCGACCAGTATGAGGCGGAGAACCGCTACCACGACTCCACCCCCGAGGCGGAGATTGAACTGGCGACCGCCAACCTCGCGGGCATCGACCCCGCCCTGATGCCGACCGCCCGCACCAACGACGAGTTCGTGACGACGGCGGACAAGGCCGACTACCTCTACGCCTGCTTCGACGATGCCGAGCGTATCCATGCCGCCACCGGTCACGGCGACTTCAAGACGGAAGCCGTGCGGACGGCGCTGGTCTACGGCCGCCTCGCCGCGCTGGTCATCTACTCCACTGATGTCGAGTACGACGAGATGCCCGTCATCACTCGCCTCATCGACCCCGCCTCCTGCGCCCCGGTCTACGACCAGCACGGGATGGTGAAGATGGTCCGCTCCTACTCGACCACCGTGGCCGATGCGATCTCCGCCTTCAACGCCGACGACAAGGTGGCAGGCCGGATTCGCAACCCGAAGGACGGGCAGGCGAAAGAAGATCACCACGCCTGTGACGTGATGGAGTACTGGGATCGGTGGTGGCGACTCGTCTGGGTGGACGGGCATCTGGTCCACGGGCCGCTGGAACACCGGCTGGGCTACCCGCCGTTCGCCTACCAGGTCGGGGCGCTGGGGATGCCGAGCTACCTCTACGACCTGCACGGGGCCAGCGTGTTCTACGCCAACCAGCGCAATGCGTGGATGGTCGGGGAAGGACGCGGCTGGTCATCCTCGCGCAATCCGGTCGCCAACCCGAACCGGGGCCTCTCGCACATCGACATCATGAAGTACCCGATCAAGTTGCGGGAGGCGATTCAGGCGAGAACCATCACCGCGTTCCGGCGCGAGGTGGACCCGCCGATGGTGATTGAGCAGGACATCATCGCGGCGGACAAGGGGGTGCCGGAGATCGACCGTGGCCCCAACGCCCGTAACCCGATTGAGATGGGTCACGAGAACATCAACATCCTGCCGGTGGCCCCGAACGCCGCCTCGCTTGGTCCGATGCTGACACAGGTCAACGAGGCGCTGGGTCGCGTCACCTTCTCTGCTGCGGCTTACGGCATCAACACCAACAGCAACGTCTCCGGGTTCGCCGTCGAGAACCTGGCCGAGCAGGGGCGCGACAAGCTCCTGCCCCACCTCGTGACGCTGGAAGCCTTCTACCGCCAGATTGCCGAGATGCAACTGCGGATGTTCCGGGACTGGGGCTGGGTGACACGGCAGGGAGACGGCGACCGGGGCGTGATCTCTGTGCCCCGGCACCGGGTCGTGGGTGACATGACCCCGATCTTCGACCTCACCCCCGATGCGCTGCACCGAACCGGCACGCAGGTGAAGGTCAAGATGACCAGCGTCCGGCTCTCCAACCTTGGCAACGTCGCTAACGCGCTGGCGATCCTCAACAACATGGGCCTGCTTCGCAAGCGGTGGGCGTTTGAAATCCTTGGCGACCCGAACCCTGATCGGGCGGTGCTGGAACTGGAACAGGAGCAGGCAGCGGCAATGCCGCCACCGGGCGCGGAAGGCCCGGTCGGGATTCAGGGCGCATCCCTGCCTGGTATGGGGATGCCACCCGGTCCCGGTTCCGGTCCTCGCGGCCCCCTCGGTGAACCTGATCCCTTTGAAGGAGTCTCGTAATGGCAACGAAAGGTAAGCTGTCTCTCGCTGATCGGTTGAAGGGACTGGGGAGTGCGGCAAGCCGGGCGGCGAAGGCTGCCGCCCCGAGCCCCAGCCGCAACGCCGCCAGTTATATCCCGCCCGCGTTCACGGTCGGCAACTCGCTGGGCATGGGCGCGGTCGGTCGTGTCCCGGCTGCCAGCTACGGGTCGTCCGGTGGTGGCGGTGGTGGCGGTGGAGGCGGTGGAGGCGGCAGTTACGGGGGCGGTGGCTCCCGCGCCGTCAGCCGTGGCGGTGGAGGTGGTGGCGGCGGCGGGGGTGGAGCCGCGTATGTGGCCCCGCGTGTCGATGCCCGGATGGTCAACGGTCCCTACGCCAACCAGTACCTTGAATCCGCCGCCGACCTGTTCGCCCGCAACCCCGACGCCCTGCTCTACGACATCGTGCAGCGGTACGCCGGGTCCGACGGCATGGGCGACAATGCGATCTTCGCCCAGTTGCAGCCCTACATGGATGCGATGAACCAGTTGTTCATGGCGTCGAACGGGCAGGACGCGGCGGTGCAGGGCAGCAAGGAATCGTGGGTCAACTGGCTGGGGCAGCAGATCGACAACATGCTCACCCCCGGCACCTACACCGACGTGACCCCCGCCGTCTCCAACATCTTCTCGCCGGACGCCAACTCGCCGCTGCGGGCCTTCATTGCCGAGGGCACGCCCACCGATATGGTGAGCAACACCCGCAACCTGCTCAATGCGGCGATTGGGATGGGTTACCACCCGCTCATCGCGCAGGCGGCGAACAACCGGCTGGACGAGGCGGAGGCCGCGTACCTTGCGGCGAGTGCCCGTGGGCCGGTCAACCCGTTCTACCAGTACTTGCAGGAAACCATGCCGGACCTCGCCCGCATGTTCCCCGGCGCGTAAAGGAGGGAGAGTACCGTGGCGATGCGTGACTTCGTGACCAATGCCCGTGACCCGCTGTATGGCGGCGGGCGCTACCAGCAGGACCCCAACTTCGACTGGACGCAGACCGACGTGATCGGCGGGGTGGGCGGCTATCTGGAGCAGAATCCGGAAGCCGTTTGGACCCGCTACCTCGCCGGGCGGATGGGCATTACCCCGACAACCAGCAGCGCGTTCGGGCGCTGGATGCAGAACCAGCGGGGCGCAGCCGAGAACGCCTTCCTCGCGGCACAGGCCGAGGACCCGACCCTGACCTACCAGCGATACATCAACTCGATGCAGGCCCAGCAATGGCTGGACGCCTACAACCGCCTCTCGTCCGCACAGCGTGGCGAGAACGTGAGTCGCTTCGCGGGACCGTCCCGCTGGCTCTCTGACCTTTAGGAGATAGCATGGTCCTCCCCCAGCCCGACGTGATTGACGAGCGGATGCAGGAGACACAGGCGAACATCACCATCGACCAGGTGGTGGAGTTCATTCGCAACGCCCCGCCCGAGTTCCTTGACTACATCTACGAGATGCTGGCGCAGGAAGAAGCGCGGTCGGCCCCGCCCCGTGACCCGTCCGTTGACCGGGCGCTGGATTCCGTGACCCCGGTGCGCGAACCGGTCGTCTAGGGAGCATATGGATACATTCGGCAAGTACATGGCGCAGCGGGCGGCGGCACAGGCACAGGCCGCCCAGCGGATTGCGCGGGAACAGTTCGAGAAGCGGGCAGCGGCCCAGCGTGCGGCACAGGCGGCGACCAGAACCGCCAGCAGCGGCGCAGCCGCGTTCACCGGTGGCAACATGGGTGCCGGGTCGTTGGGGAACTTTGCGGCCCGTGCAGCGGCGTCTGCCGCCCCTGCCGTCACCTCCCCCGCTCCGCCCCCGCCGCCCACCATCGGGCAGGTGATCGCCGCCAATATCGTGGACCGGGCGCAGGCGCAGGCCCAAACCGCCCGCCAGCAGTTCGGGGAGATCGCCGGACGCTCGTACACGCCGACCACCACACCCGCCTTCCAGACCGAGGCTCCCGAGCAAGCGCCGGAGCCGTGGCAAATCTGGCAGGCCCCGGACGGGCGACGGGTCGTGATGCCTGAGTCCTACACCCCGCCCGAGGACTGGACGACCTTTGGCGATCCGGTCACGGACGCCCCGTCCATCGAGAACGCCCGCACCTCGCCACTGGCCTACGACAACCAGCCGGACGAGGTAAAGAACCTCATCGCGCTCCCGCAGAACGAGACGGAAACCGGACGCACCCCGTTCGATTTCAGCGGCATCGGGCAGCAGGTCGGGCAACGCTCCGAGCAGCAGGCCACCCGCGCCGTCCGCGATGCGCTGCAACTGCGGGCAGAGCAATCCGCTGGCGACCTTGGGGCGATCAGCAGCGAGGCCGAGGCCGAACGCCGCCGCGACCAGTCGAGTGCGGGCCTGACGACCGGCGACACACCCTATGTCCGTGTGCGCTCCGCCCGAACCGGCGAGGTCTACACCATCGACCGGAGCCGACTGGACCGCCTTGGTCCGGACGACGAGGTGCTTGGCCCTGCCACCACGCAGCCAGAGGAGAGCCAGGACCGGGGCGCGGCGGGCACCGACATTGATTGGGGCGCGATTATGCGGGGCGAGGGTGGCGCGTTCCCGGCCTCGATTGCCGGAGGCACCCTCCCCGTTGATCTGCCGTCTCCCGGCGAGTTCATTGACACCGCCAAGATCATTGCCACCGATGCCGCGACGCAGGGCATTGTCTGGATTGACGGTGAAGCGCGGGATGCGGCGACCGGCGCGATTGTCGAGTCGCGAAAGATTCCGGTCATCCGTGATGCCCAGGACATGATTGGCGA
The DNA here is from genome assembly GCA_964649285.1 of uncultured Bryobacterales bacterium. Lineage (GTDB taxonomy): Bacteria > Acidobacteriota > Terriglobia > Bryobacterales > UBA6623 > CAMPKL01. The sequence continues at coordinate 32,705 of CAZYOX010000001.1, forward strand.
CATCTGGACGATGGTGCAGGTGGGCCTGAATGACCCGAGCCTGATTCCCGGCTCCGGCGTCGTCACCGACTTCATCGAGACAGCGCGGGAGGACGGTATCTTCCCCGCGATTGGCAACCTCATCGGTGGTCCCTATCTCGACTGGATTGACACCGGGCGCGTCATCAACACCAACAACGCGATTGACCTGTATATCCGGATGCGAACGGGGGCGTATGAACCCGGCGAGATGAACATCCTTTCGGATGCGACCGGCCTCACCACCGGCCTGATTACGACCGGGGCGCAGGGGTCAATTCCGGACCTCGAAAACGTCGTGATCCCGACCGACCGGGAGCGCGGCATCATGACCGCTGGCAACGTCACCTTCCCCGAGTGGTACGAGTCCACATCCACGGTCATCTATGAGGACGGAACGATTGCCACCGTCTACAACGCCGACATCGAGAATAACCCCGAGGCGTTCGAGGGCGCGACGATCTACGCCAACGAGGAGCGGGCGAACGCGGCCTACAACGACGGCATCGACCTTGATGGTGACGGCAACCCGGACAAGTCCGGCGCGGACGCGGTGCGCATCCTGTACGAGGAGGACATCAGCGGGCTGAACTCCTTTGTGTGGCAGGTCGGCATGGACCCCCTGACCTACGTCCCGCTCACGACCGCTGCCGGTGGACGTATCAGGAACATCGGTGCCGCGAAAATCGCCGCTGCCCCCACCAGGGTAGACAAACTCATCGGGCAGGGCGTCAAGACCATCGGCACGGTGATCCAGCGTGGGTCACAGGCGATTGACGAGGCCACGTCGTTTGGCGCAGGTATCATCTTTGACCGGCTGACCCGTGGCACCGGCTGGGCCGCTGACAAAATCTGGCTGGGCCGGGAAACCAACCTCTCCCGACAACAAACGCAGACGGGCGATGCCGCATCTGCCGGTGTTGGCATTGCTGCCCGCGCCCGCAACGACGCGACGGCGGCGATGCCGGAGACGCTTGCTCCGGAACCGGTGCCCGACCTCGCCCAACCGTCCGTGACCACGCCCCGCGTCCAGACGCAGACACGACCGCAGGAACCGGAACTGGACCCGCGCACGCCGGACGGTGCGCCGCAGGCCTCCCGCCCGACCGAGAACCTTGACCCCGGTCCCGAGTTACGCACTCCGGACGGCGGCACGGTCTCCACCCGCGTGGCCGACGGGGAAGGCGGCACCATCACCCGTGAGGTGAGTTCGACCGGTGGCATCCGTGCGGTCAGTCGTGACAGCCAGTATCCACCCCGCACGTTGCGGACGGCGAACGGCGATGTCGATGTCAGTGGCGTCAACGGGGCACGCTACGACCGTATCATCGAGGAGTCCGGTCGCGCCAACCCGCCCGCCGTGGTGCAGGCCGCCGTGGATTCCATGCGCGCCGGTGGCCGCTTCATCGACAACGAGGTGTTGCAGCGGTCCATCGGTAATGTCTACAACACCCGCAGCGGGACCGTGGACAACATGCTGGTCACATCCACCCTGCACCGGGAGTGGAACGAGGCGCTCGTCAATGCAGGCGGGACGCCCATCGCCTACCAGCGATCTGTCGGCCAGACCAACATCATGGCCGAGGCGATCCTTGACCTGCCGTGGGATGCCACGACCGCGCATCGTGCCCAGTTGCGGAACCTGCCTGCCTCTAACCCGAACGCCGCCAAACCGTACATCCCTCGCAACGCCACGCCGGACGACCTCGCCGCAGCGGAGCGGTATGTCGATCTGGTAGACGAACACCTGCGCCGTCACCCCGAGGCGATCCGCAGCCCACGGTTCCAGGAATCGCTGGAACGAGCAAACCGCCTTCGCCAGCAACTGAGCGACATGGAGTATCCGGGTCGCGAGGCCGGGGCGATGCGCCGTGGCAACCTGATCGGTGGTGGCCGGGCCGGTGCGGGCGATGCGGTGGTGGATGACGAGATCACCCCGCTCACCGGGCAGGGCGACAGTGGCTATGCCAACGCCGCCCAGACCCGTCGTGTGGTACTGCCGGGAGAGCATGAGTTTGGGGACATCGGCGGGTATCCGGTGGTCAACGAGATGCGCGTCGGGGCCAACAACGACCTGATGCGCGAGGTGCGGCTGGACGAGGACACGACCGTGCAGGTCCGTCCCATCCGGCAAGCCAGCGTGGACCAGTCCATCCGTCGCCAGTACCCCGACGTGGACCAGCCGACATGGGCGCAGGCGGATATTATCGACGAGTCGATTGAACCGGGCACCGCCCGTCACATCGCCCCCGACGAGGAAGAAGCGGTGCGGCTGGCGGCGGAGGATGCACGGGCACGCGGCCTGATTGCGGATGAAGCCCCCGCTCCCGAGACACCGGACACCCCGACCGTCGATGCCGATACCGGAGAGATTATCGAGACGACCGCGCGACAGGTGGACGATGCCACGACGCCGATGCAGCCGTCCGATGCGTCCACCGGCGAGGCGCGACCGGTTATCCGTGAGGGCGACCAGCCGCCACCCACCGCCAACGACATCGAGTGGCAAGTGACCGGTGAGGGCGACCGCGCTGTGCATGCGTCGATCCGCATGCCGGACGGCAGCCGCTACCTTGTCTCCCGCGCCCGGACCCAGAACGTTCCCGCCCAGATTCGCGCCGATGAACCCGGTGTTGACGAGTGGTGGCGTGGCGCACGCGAGGATAGCAACGGGACGATCACCCACCGCCAGTACGCCTCGACGCCGGAAGAAGCGCGGGAACTGATTGTCGATGCCGCGCCCCCGAACATGATGGCCGACCTGCCGGACATCTACCGCAATACGGTCAGCGATGGCACGTTTGCCGACGCCGCGACCGCCCGCAACTTCCATCAGGCGGTCGCCGTCCCGATGCAGATGACCCCCGAGGACGTGAGCTACGTCTTGCGGGCCTTGCGGGATATTCGGGCAGCCGGTGGCAGCGCCGAGCCGTTGCAGGGCGTGATCGACCTCGTGCATCCCGATACCAAAATCCTCATCAACCAGGCGATGGAGATTGCGTCCACCGAACGGGCGATCCGGGTTCACCGAGGCATCCTCAATAACGAGGCGACCAGCCGGGCGGCGAAGCGGGCCTCCCGCGCCAAGGTCACGGAACTGGACGCCAAGCTCAAGCGGCTCCGCAAGGAGAGTGGCTGGACCGATCCCGAGGTGCGCAGTCCACAGGTGCGGCAACCGCTGGACACGGAACGGGCAGCACAGCGGCGACTGGAACGGGTCACGACAGCGACCAAGGAGCAGGACACCTACATCGGGAACCTGCGGAAGATGACCTCGCTGGAGTACACCGACGCCCCGGCCAACGGGATCACGATGGACCGGCATGGCATGGTGCGCTTCGAGGGCGCGTTGCTGACGCCGGATGAGGTCGCCACCCTGACCCGGCACACGTTCGACGGCGGCGACACCTTCCTTGACCGGTGGAACCGCAACCTGACCGAGGTCCGGGGCGGGGGCCAGCCGAGCGCGCTGCGACAGGCCGACGACATCCAGGTATCGCTGGACATGACGCTGCGGGAATACGAGGACCTGATGAAGGCCATGTTCCCGGTGCGCGAGGCCAACAAGTTCACGAAGGCGATCCGGGCGATCACCCAGTACATGCGCGAGAAGATTCTTGGCTCGTGGCTCTCCGCCCCGCGCTACTTCCTGACGCAGTATCTCGGCAACCCGTTCCTGATGGGGCTGGGCGGCTACGGCGATCCGAGGACGCTGGCGACGATGAGTCGCGGCATCACCCGCTCCTACAAGGAGATGCGGTCGATGCGGAACTTCCTCGGCGCGGACGTGCTGGACACCGGCGAACAGTTGATGCAGGCCGACCGGCTGGCGATGCGCTGGGGTACCGGCAATGCGCCGGAGGTGCGACGCCACGTCAGCTCCGAGACGGACGTGTTCGTGGAGCATGGCGTCGTCGAGGGCTGGTTCAAGCGCCACGGCATGTCTCCCATCGGGACAGCCCTGCGCCCGATCACCGGCGATGTGCGGGTCATCCAGTGGGGCGCGGCGGTGGACATGGCGGCACGCGATGCCATCTACGGGGCCGCGTTCAACCGCACGATTCGCCAGCGGGTGCCGGAGTTCCGGATTCAGGTCAACGACGAACTGATGAACGCGGGGATGTCGCGCCGACAAGCGGTGGAGATCACCGGCGAGTTCTCGCGACGCCACCCGAGCGGGTTCAGCAGTAACGATGTGCGCGAGTTCTACCGCCAGTACCTGCCGGACGGCAAGGCGGAGCGGCTGGGCCGGGACTGGCAGTCGATGGTCAACGCCACGAACAAGCACGCCCGCAGCGAAGTGAAGCGGGTCCTGTTCGCGGGCAAGACGACCAACGCTGACCAAATCCTGAGCAACGTCCTGTTGTTCCACTACTTCATGTCGCGGCAGTACGTCTACCTCGTGCGGCAGGCGCTCCACCATCCGGGCCTCATCAATACCTACGTCCGCTTCAACGAGATGATGGAGGAGTACGCCGAGGACACCAACGCCCCGTCATGGCTGCGCGGGTTCCTGCGCTTCACGCTCTCGGGGCCGGGCATCGCGCTCTACTTCCACCCGATGAACCTGCTCTCGGTCGGGAACATCTTCGGGGATGCCCCGTTCGACTTCGGGAGCGAGGACGACCAGACGTGGGTCGAGCGGGTGCTGGACAAGACGGACGACTGGGTGTTCTTCCACCCGCTGATCGTGGACGGCCTCAACCTGTTCGGCTACACCGGTGAGTGGCGCAACCTCGACCCGCTCCGCATCACCCGCGAGGTCGGGGTGTTCAACACCATCATGGGCTGGGGCGCGCATCGCGGCTGGTGGGACGGCGAGGTGTTCCGGGGCAACTGGTTCCAGGATCAGTTGCACCAGGGGCGCGAGTTCCTGTCCGGCATCCTGCCCGGTTCGGAGCAGATCGAGTACGTCGAGTCCGTCAACCGGGAGCAGCGCGAGTTCCAGCAGGTCATCGAGGACCTGGCGGCGGAAGCGGGGATCACCGACAGCGCCGAGATCGAGGCCATCTACATGGACCCGACGCATCCGATCTACAAGGAGGCGGAGCGTCGTTACCTGTGGAACGAGACGGCCAACATCGCGGTCAAGTTCCTGCCCTTCCGGGGCCAGTCGAGGCTCATCAACTTCGAGGGCGACGACCTGCTCAGCAACACGACGGCGGAGCAGCGGCGACGCGGCAACGTTACCGACAAGCGCGCCCGTGGCTTGCGGAACCAGAGTCAGGGCTACTACGCGATTGGCGACAACCGCGTGTACGAGGTGGCCGATACCGTCTACAACGACATCGCCTATGCCGACGAGGTGTGGTTCGATGTCGAGGTGGACGGCATCACCTACACCCACGACCAGATTCAGCAGATGTCAGACGAGGAGCGGCGGGACCTCGCCGTGGCGTGGCTGGCGGAAACCGGCCTCTACTACACCTGGCAGGAGACGAAGGACCAGCGCGACGAGTACCTGTCCCGTCCGGAGAACGCGGAGTTCGCCACCTTCAAGCGGTGGCAGGCCGAGGTCTACCAGTACGACGGGGGTGTGGACGCCTACTGGCAGGCCGTGATTGCCGACAACCCGAACGCCCGTGAGTTCTACGAAGGACTGGACGAGAAGTTGCCGCCCCACAAGCGGGAGCAGGCGCTCGCAGGCATGTACGGGTACATGGCGGTGGCGGGGATACCGACCGACTGGCGACAGGTCTCCGGCTTCGAGGAAGGCGGGCAGGAGCGCGACACCTTCCGGGGCACGCCGTATGGACGGGAGCGGTCCCGCCCCGGCGACTGGTACACCACGTCCGACTACCGCGCCCCCGCGCCGAAGGACACCAACAACTTCGACCCGCTGGGGATCGCCAACCAGCCGCCGACGCCGACCGAGTACGTCCCGTATGAGTCCGAGTACAACAAGGACCTGCGGCGGGAGCTGGACAACTACAACAAGTACCGGGCCGAGGACGAAGTGGTGTTGCAGCAAATCTACGCCGACTGGGGCCTGCCCCCGGACACGGCGCGAGGCTCGGTGCCCTACAAGACCAAGAAGGCGATTGACAAGGAGTTCAAGAACCGCACCGGTCGGGAAGTCACCTACGCCTCGGGCAAGGTTCGCGACTACTTCGAGTGGGTGGACGAAAATCCGGGCGGCACGCTGGACGAGTACATCCGGTGGAAGGATTACAACTACGTCCAGAACCTGCCGGAGTCGTTCACGAAGGAACAGCAGCGCACACCGGAAGGCGCGGACCGGGACATGGAGTCCTACGAGTTCTACGACAAGGACCTCTACCGGGGCGACTAGCCCACCAAAGACACATCACCCCCGACACCGCGCTTTGCAGTGACCGGGGGTGATGTGTGTGCGTAGGGAAGGGAACAGTGGGGAGCAGTAAGAAAACTCCCCACCTACGCACTACCTTACCACAGGTATAACATGCTGTCAACAGAAACCCCCGTGGGACAGGGACGTATGACCTGCCACCGACGGGGGTTCTGTCTACGCACTACCCTATCACAGCTATACCACCCTGTCAATACAGAAGGTGCCCCCGTTGGGGGGGGCATATTGTCTAGCCTCGAATTGAGGGGAATACGCCCCTTCCGTACCCTTGCCCGGAGGCACATTCTCTATGACCGACGTGACCCAGCCCGTTCCGGAGGCCAACCAGCCAATTGAACAGGCTCACGCGCCCGTTGCGCCGTCCGATGCCACCGCCTCGCGCCCAGCACTGCCATGGGAACGTCCTGCCCCAGAGCCGACGCCCGCGCAAGCCGAGGCTACGCAGGCCGAGCCGGAGACACCAGACGCCGCAGCCCCGTCCACCGAGTCCGCCCCACCTGCCTTCGATCCGGAGGAAGTCGAACGCCTGCGCCAGCAGGCTGCGCAGTTCGAGCAACTCCAGAACGCAGTGAAGGAGGAGCAGGCCCGGCTTGCACGGGAACAGGAAGCACAGCGTCGGAGCGAGGAGTACGAACGCCGCGTCGATGAAATCTGGGACCTCGCGCAGCGATTCGATACGCAAGAGGAGCAGCGGGAATTCGCCCGCCGTCAGCTTGCCGCCCTCCGAGCCGAGCAGGAGCAGTCCGTTCAGCAGCAACTCGAAACCGAGCGCCAGCAGTTGGAGTCCGAGCGCATGGCCCAGGCCATTGCGGGCTACCCCGACTGGTTGGGCAAGGAGTTCGGGCTGGATGCCGCTGATGTCGAGGACCTGCGCCAGCTCAACGACTTCAACCAGATGACCGCGACGGCCAAATCCATGAAGCGGATGAAGGACAAGTACGCGGAACTGAAACAGATTGCGGATCAGGCATACGCCACCACGCAGGCCCAGAAACTCCAGCCCGCCGTCAACCCCGGCAATCTCTCCGGTGCCCCGAGCGTCGAGGAGATCAAGCCGATGCGGGCGGGGGATCGTGCCAGCCGTGAAATGCTTGCCTCGATCTTTTCCCGACAGAGGAACTAGACCACCATGGCAGTGACCGACTTTGCACCAGGCTTGCATGCCACCTATACCGTGAGCGACGGGGGCAATATCCCCGACGCGCATGAACTTGATCTCTTTGTGGGGTGGGCGCGTGCGCTCGACTACGGCATTGGCCGCACCCCGCTCCTTGACGCGATTGGCTTTGGCGAGGCGCTTGACCAGCGCACCGTCCAGTGGGGCCAGTCCTACTTCCCGGACATCGACGCCGAACTCGGCGCGGACACCGAGGCGACCGGCAACACGATCACGCTGGCGTCGGGCCACGGCAAACGCTACAAGAAGTTCGACGTGCTGGGCATCTTCGAAACCGAGTCCGACCTGCAACCGGTCGAAATCTCCATCGTGGATTCGATCAGCGGCGACACCGTGACCTTCTCCCAGCGCGGCGCGGCGGGCACCTCCGCCTCGGTCGTGCCAGCCGCCACCGGCGTCGTTCGCCTGATCGGCTCGTCCGAACCGCAGAACGACTTCCACGTCAAGTCCCCGACCCGGCGCGGTGACTCGCAGTTCAACTACTTCCAGCGGTTCGTCGAAGGTGCGGGTGCCGACCTCGCCTACCAGAACACGCCGACCCGCGAGTACACCGACAACCCGATGCTGCGCGACTACGAGATCGCCACGATGCGGGCCAAGAAGTCGCTGGAACGGGCGCTCTGGTACGGGCAGCGGCAGAAGGAAACCGCCAGCACGCCGAACGGCCTGATGGCGGGCTTCGACCCGTTCATCGTCACCAACGTCTACAACGCCTCCGGCGCGGCCCTCGACCACCGCACGCTCGAAGGCTACATGCTCGACCTCTACAACAGCGTCGATGACAGCATGGCCAAGACGTGGGTGATGAGCCACAACACCGTGCGCCTGATCTCGACCGCGCTGAACCCGATCAAGCGGGCGACGATGCAGGACACCGTGCTGGGCGGCACCATCAACAAGTTGCAGACCAGCTACGGCGCGGAGTTCGACATCAAGGGCTTCAAGGATTGCCCGGACGGGGTGATCTACCTGCTCGACTTCTCCGAGATGAAGGTCCACCCGTACAAGGGCCTTGACTGGCACCCGTCGGACAAGGAAGGCCGCATCCATGGCGCGGACCACGACGAGAAGTTCGTCTCCGGCGACTTCACGCTGGTTGTCCAGAACGAGCGGACGATGGCGAAGATTCACAACTTCGACACCGACATCACGAACTACCCGGAACTGGGCCCGGCAACGCCGTAGGCTGATGGTGGGGCTGGCCTCGCGCTGGCCCCATTCCCCTGTCAAGGAGACTCCCGTACATGACGACCGCACGCAAGACGCAGGACGACAAGCAGGACGCGCAGCCGCAGGAGCGGGCACCGAAGTACCCGAAGCGATTGTGGCTGGCGGGTCCGGCCCCGTATGTGGCGCAGGAGACGATCCTGGTCCCGAAGTCGCAGGAGCGGCTGGTGTTCTACAACGGGGCGCTGGTCGTGCATAACGCCGAGCAGGAAGCCGCCGTCCGCAAGGCGATGGGCAACCGCGTCTTTGACGAGGACCGCAAGACCCCGCTCGAACACCCGCGCTCGGGCTGGTCCACGTTGTCGCAGGAAGCGTTCAACGCCCACGTCCGCGTGGTGGAGCGATAGGACATGGCGGGTCCTAATAGGGTGATTCCACCCCTCAAGGTGGACCCGGACGGGACATTCGACTCTCGTTACTGGGATCGCAATACGCCGTTGCCGGAAGGTCCACCCGGACCACCGGGCCCGGAGGGTCCACAGGGGCCGAAGCCGGTCATCGTCTCCACCGAGGAGCCGCTGGAAGGCGACAACGGCGATCTCTGGTACAACCCCGAGGGTATCCCCGAGATTGGCGACCCCGTTGGGCTGACCAAGACCGAGGCGGATAAATACTACGCGCCCGCCTCGGTCGAGGACGATACCGAGCAACTCAACACCCGGATGGGGGCGGTGGAGTCCGACGTGACGGCGCTGCCGACTATCATCGCCGGGAACTACACCAAGCGACTCGGCAACTACGAAAGCCTCGCCGCCGCCATTGCCGACCTGCCGGACGCCGGAGCGAACGGCGGCGAAATCCAGGTAGATGGCGAGGTGCCGGTCTCGGCGACGTTGTCGGTTCCGGGCAAGGTGTGGTTGACCGGACGCGGGTCGCAGGCGTCGGCGTTCGTGGCGCCGGCCGGGGTCAACTTCCCGGTTCTCGACCTCGACGGCGCCAGCAAGGCCCACATTCACGGCATTTCCATCCTGAAGGCATCCGGGGCCAATGCGTCGGGTGATGCCCGCGCCGTCCTGATTCGGGGCAATGCCGATGACGTCGTACTGGATGACGTTTTCGCCGAGGAGTTTGTGACGAACTTCGCGATTGACGGCTCTCTCGGGACAACCCCCGGTATCGTGCGACGATTGTCCATGCGGAGCGTTCGCTCCGACCGGGCGATCCGGTCGTGGGGCATCGGCTTCGATCACGTCGATGTTGTCAACCTCGTGGATTGCCATAGCCGCCGATCGTTCCTCGACGGTTACAAATTGCGCGCCCGCGTCAACAATTTCACGATGTTGGGCGGGTCCGGCAATGAGAACGGGCAGGGCTATCTCGAAAACCCGTCAAGCTACGCCGGGGACGGTCTGGACGGCTATGCCGGGGGCGACACGTACACCCTCGACGCGGTGACCTTCGATGACAACTACGGGCATGGCGTCCAGATCAAGACCGGGCCACTCAATGTCACCGACCCCGAGGCATACGGGTTCCCCAAAAACATGGAGCTCAACGTCCGGGCGAAGGGCAACCAGGAGAAGGGCCTAACGGTCAACGTCTCCGATATCAATGACCTGACGATGCCGCTGGTGGCCAACGTCCATCTCAATGGCGGGATGTACCAGGAGAACGGGTCAGACGGCTGGTATATCAATGCCCGGAACGTCACGGTGTCGGGCACGCAGTCGGTCCGGAATGCCGGGAACGGCGGCACGGTGGGGCCTCGCGCGATGGACGTGGTGCTGGATACGCCGATCTGCATCGGGAACGGGTACCCGACTACCAACGGGGCTGACGGCATCGTGACGTCCGGGCGCAACGTCACAATCCTGTCGCCGGTCATCATTGGGCGGGATGCCGACACCATCGGCACGGAGGCGGACTACACCGGCACCATTTACACCCGGTATCCGATCTGGATCACCAACCAGTCCACCGGGCGCGTGACCGTGCGGGGTGAGACGATCCACGATTGCGGCCTGAGTTACATCATGGTCTCCAACTCCGACGCCATCGTGCACCTCAACGAGTCCGGGCCATCCAACCCGACCAGCGGGACACGGTACGGCAGCGCGGGGAGTACCTACTTCCGCACCGGCACCCCCAACTCCTACGACCAGCACTGGGAGAAGCGTGGGTCGTTCACGCCGAACAGCACGGCGGGGTGGTTCCGGTCAGCGCAACTCCATGTCGTGACCTCGCTTCCCACCGCCCAGGCCGCGTACGAATCGCTCGTGCTGTATCTCCAGGACGGGGCGTCCAGTGGGGCGTATTGCTGTGTCGGGAAGTCGGGCGTGTACACATGGGAGAAGATGACGCCGTGAGGGCGCGTATAAACAGGGGGGCGCATGGCCTATCTCGCTGGTGACACACTCACCGAACATATCACCCTCATCAACCCCGACGGCACCCCGATCCTTGGCGCGACCTTCCCCTCCGAGGACCCGACTGTGAAAAGTATCTGGCTCGACACCACACCATAGGAGGATCATACATGCCAACACTGAAGGTGTGGGATGGAACAGAATGGCAGGAGATCAGGGGCGCAAAGGGCGAGCCCGGCGAGGTGACGAACGCCGCGCTGGAGTCCCGCGTTGCCCCGATTGAGGGGGATGTATCGGCGGTCGATGGGCGCGTGACGGCGGTGGAGTCCGACGTGACGGCGCTGCCGACTATCATCGCCGGGAACTACACCAAGCGACTCGGCAACTACGAAAGCCTCGCGGCGGCGATTGCCGACCTGCCGGACGGCGGGGCGAACGGCGGCGAAATCCAGGTGGACGGCGAGGTGCCGTGGACCGGGGCCGACGTCCCACCGAACATCCACATCACGGGACGCGGGGCCAATAGCACGGCGTTTGTCATGGACGTCCACAACATCCCGGCCCTCCGGATCGACTCGGTCGAGAATGTCCTGATGGGCGGGTTTAGCGTGATCGTCCCGGACGGGATCACGCCGACGCCGGGCGGGGGCGGCATCATGGTCCTCGGGGCGTCGGAAAATATCACGCTTCAGGACATTGCACTCAAGCGACCCGGACGCGGAGTCAACGTCGCGGGTGCCCAGGGGACAACGCCGGGGACCGCCCGCAATGTGCAGTTGCTCAACCTACGAGTCGAGGATTCGCCCGAGAGCTCTGGTGTGGACCTGAGCGATGTCGAGAGATGGGTCCTTCGGGACGCCTACCTCTGCGGCAATGGCGGGGATGGCCTCAAGCTCCGCAAGTTGACGCGCAACGGGCTGGTCCAGGGCGGGTTCTTCAATGACAACGGGCAGGGCACCGAAGGCGTCGGTGGCGGCATCAACGGCTATGCCGGTGGTGACTACTTCGCGGTCATCGGGGCGGAAACCTCCGGCAATGCGAGCGACGGCCTGTCGCTCAAGTCGGGCGGGCTGAATACCACCGACCCGGAGAACTACGGGTACGTGCGACGTATCCAGCTCGTCGCGGTGCGGTCAATGGGGAACGCCGGGTACGGCATTGACATGCACATCGTCAGCGCCGACTGGGACAACATGAACGCCCCGGTGATGGCATCGACCGCGATCAGCGATTGCATGTTGATCGAGAACGGGAGCGATGGCCTCGCCAACTACGGTCGCAACACCACCGTCAGCAACGTGCATTCCATCCGGAACGGTGGCCATGGCTTCTTTGATGGACACCGGGCGATGAAATCCCAGTACGTCAACTGTGTGGCGATCTCCAACGGGCGCAACGCAGTCAACACCTACGACGGATTCCACTTCATGGGGCAAGGCGGGCAAGTCTCAAACTGCCACGCCAACGGGTCAGACGCCATCGACATTGGCAGTGTCGCGGACTACGACACCTCCACCGCCTGGCATCGACACGGCTTCTGCTTCGCGGCGGTGGCGTCCGGACGGTGGCGTATGCGTGACTGCGAGTCGATCCGGCATGCAACGCAAACCACGAGCAGCGGTATCCGCTGCTACGGCACCGGTGGCGACATCCAGATTCACCAGGAAGGCGGAGGCGCTCCGGGTAGCTCGGCAATCTACGGCGGGGTTGGCAGTACGCACTTCAAGACGAGCGGCGCAAACATCGGCCTGTACATCAAGACCAGCGGGGAGCCGAATGACCACACCACCGGCTGGCAGCAAGTAACGGCAACATAGGGGGCTTCATGGCCTATCTCGCTGGTGACACACTCACCGAACATATCACCCTCATCAACCCCGACGGCACCCCGATCCTTGGCGCGACCTTCCCCGCCGAGGACCGGGTGTCCGTCGATCCCAACGGTGCCCCCTTCCCCGCCACCGTCACCGAACTGGGGCAGGGCCTGTACCGCGTGGACTACACCACCCCGCGCAACGCGGCTGCGGGCGAGTGGTTCATCAAGCTCCGGGCGGACGATGCCAACCGGCAGGTGTTCTCCGTTCGCTGGGACGTGATCGGCAAGACGAAGCTCTACCTCCCCGGCGACACCCTCACCTACACCTTCGCCGTGCTGGACAGCGCGAACAACGATGTGACCGGCGCGACCTTCCCACCCCAGTTCCGGCATGCCGTCAGCCCGCTCGGGGAGTCGTTCGCCTACACCATCGACGAGATCGGCAAGGGCGTCTACCGCATTACGGCGGCGACCGCCAAGGATGCCGAGCCGGGTAAATGGGTCGTGCGGTTGCAGGACGACCAGTCCCCGCCCAACATCTACGAGGCCGAGTGGCAGGTGCTGTCTCGCGCCCAGATCAGCGTCATCTACACCCCGTCGTTCCAGGGCTATACCCGCCGCGAACTGCGACGCATGGTTATGTCCAAGGTGGGCGACCTCACCCTGTCCACGGCCACGGCCAACTCCGGCTCCTCGACGTGGGTGGACCGTCTGAACGTAGTCGGGGATGCGGGGCGCTATGCGGGTCGGGAAATCCTCATCACCGCTGGCACCCCCGGCAACATCGGCCAGGTCCGCTATGTCTCCGGCTCCAGCAAGCAGGGCACGTTGCAGTTCTCCGATGCCCTCCCCTTCCCCGTGTTCGCGGGCGACGAGGCGGAGATTATCAACACCCGTGGCGGCGGCTTTACCTTCCAGGAAGTCCACCGCGCCCTCGATCACTGCCTTGCCGTGGCCCGTATCCAGACCCCCATCATGGCCGAGGCCGGGTCGTTCGCCGTCACCGAGCGCGACATCCCCATCCCCTCGGAGTTCAGCGAGATCGACACCGTGCAGTACAAGGACCCCGACGACGATGAGACGGGGTGGCGCACGCTGCACAGCTCCCGCTCACGGGGCACGGACGGCTGGCATGTGGACCACGCGAACCGCACGCTGGTTATCTCGGGGCGCAGCGGCCACTGGATCGACGGCATGGATATTCGCATCTACGGCTGGGGACTGGCCCCGCCGCTCGTCAACGACGACGACATGATTGACGTGCATCCCGAATGGATCGTCAACGCCGCCGCCGCCTTCCTGCTCTTGCAGGCCATCGGGACACCGCGTGCCCTGACCCCCGACTGGGAGCGCAAGGGGAACTACTTCCAGCAGATAGCTGACAGCCTGATTGACCGTACGCGGCCACGACGCCGCCCGAACTCCGTGAAGGTGTAACCCATGATCTCCAATGATTTCCTGAAAGGACTCCAGGTCGAGGCCCGCATGCAGTACCTGATCCCCGATGAAGGCAAGATGATTGTCGGTGTCGAGGGTGGGATCGAACAGTCCGATGTAGCGGAGCCCGTCGATACCGATGACTTCGTGACGCAACAGGAACTGACATCGGGACTGGCGGGCAAGGCTGACGAGAGCCATACCCATGACCAGTCGGATATCACTGGGCTGGCCGACCAACTGGCGGGCAAGGCTGACGAGAGCCATACCCATGACCAGTCGGATATCACTGGG
>CAZYOX010000002.1:0-36571 GCA_964649285.1 uncultured Bryobacterales bacterium
CGGGTGATCTCTCCGTTACGCAATATGGCCCCGGAGGACTTGAAGGTCAGGAACCTGCTCGAACGCCTCAAGGACGGCGAAGTGCAGGAGATCATCCTTGCCACGAGTCCGACAACAGAAGGTCAGGCGACGGCGACCTATCTCATCCGCTTATTGAAGCCGTTAGGCGTCAGCGTGAGCCGCATTGGCATGGGCATCCCGGTGGGCAGCGAATTGGAATTCATCGACGAGGCCACAATGGTGGAATCGATTGAGGGCCGCCGCAAGGTTTAGAGGTTCTAACCGCTACGCCAACGAGCGATTGTCTCGGCGTCAACCCCTAACTTATACGCCGTTAGGCAGGCGATGTTGATGCACGAGGCCGTTAGCGCGCCCAGTTGACGCCAGCGGCGCGCTGAGGTGCAAGCAGCAACGTTGGCGACCTCGATGCGTCCCAGCTTGCGCAGCCTGCGGATGAGTTCGTAGTCCTCCATAATCGGCAGGGCAGGGAAGCCTCCCGCTTGGGTCAAGACGTCAGCGCGGACGAATATCGCTTGGTCGCCGTAAGGCAGATGGAAGAAGCGGCAGCGCCATGCTACTAGCCGCTCGATCCAGCGATAGCGCAGTCCTGGTTCATCGAGTTGGAACCGAAACGCGCCGGCGGCGATCTCGGGACGGCTCAAGATCTGGGCGATGACCTGTGGGTAGTTTTCCGGGAGCTGCGTGTCGGCGTGCAGGAAGAGCAGCCAATCGCCTCGTGCGCGCTCGGAGCCAAGCCGTTGCTGACGGCCCCGGCCCGGCGGGCTGGTTAGAACAATCGCTCCGGCGCGTGAGGCTATTTCCGCCGTGCGGTCCGTGCTGCCTCCGTCGACGACGATTACCTCGTGCGGTTGAGCGCGCAATACTGACTCGACGACGGCGTCGATGTTTTCCGCCTCATTGAGAACAGGGATGATGACGGAGAGAGTCAAGGACCGCGGCTAGCGCCTCCACGCCAACAGTTTGTCAAAGATCGCTTTGACTGCCGGAGTCAGGCGAGTCCGGCTGTGGGCGTCAGCCGCCTTCTTGATCGCTTCCGCTTGCGTCGGATAAGGGTGAATCGTCTTGGCGATGGCGGCAAGCCCGGCGCCGGCGTTCATGGCCAAGGTGATTTCGGAGATAAGCTCTCCGGCGTGCCGCGAGACGATCGTCGCGCCAAGGATATGATCGGTTCCCTTTTTCACGTGGACTTTCAGGAAGCCGGCTGTATCACTCTCGAGGATGGCGCGATCCACCTGGCTCATCTCGATGCGAAACGTGTCCACTTCGATACCCTTTGCCGTAGCGTCTTGTTCATAGAGGCCGAGGTGGGCTATCTCGGGGTCGGTGTAGGTGCACCAGGGGATTTTTAGCGCGCTCGTGCTCGCGCGGCCGAAGAACAGCGCGTTCTGAACCACAATGCGCGCCATCGCGTCGGCGGTGTGCGTGAACTTGTAAGGGAAGCACACATCGCCGGCGGCAAAGATGTTGCGGTTGGTGGTGCGCAGCCGCTCATCCACTTGAACGCCCTTTCGGGCATCAAAGACCACACCGGCGGCATCGAGGCGGAGTGTCTCGACGTTGGGCTGGCGACCGACCCCGACCAGCACCTGACCGAACTCCCGCTCTTTCGTTTGTCCTTCCTGTTCGAGCGTCAAGAAGCGGACGTCGCCTTGGCGGCGAACGGCGCTGACGTGTACGCCACACTCGATCTCGACGCCGTCGCGTTCCAGCGACTTGTGCACAAGGTCGGCGGCATCGCGATCTTCGCGGCCCAGGATGTGACGCGCTTGCTCCAGCAGAGTTACTTTCGAGCCCAACCGGGCGAATGCTTGCGCCAACTCGACGCCGATGGGACCGGCGCCGACGACGGCGAGTCGCGCGGGCAATTCCGTTAACGAAAAGACGCTTTCGTTGGTTAAGACGCCTGCTTCGTGCAAGCCAGGAATAGGCGGCTCGACGGCACGAGCGCCGGTTGCAATGCAGGCTTTAGCGAAAGCCAGTTTCTTGCCGGCGACGGCGACTTCGTTGAGTCCGGAGAAGTGCGCGTCACCAATGAAGACGTCGACGCCTAGGTCCTTGAAGCGTTGCGCGGAGTCGTGTTTGCTGATCCCTGCGCGAAGCCTCCGCATGCGCTCCATCACCGCGGCGAAGTCCACCGTGACGCCCTCGGGAACGCGAACTCCGAAATTGCCGGCGTCTCTAACATCGGCTGCGGCGCGAGCTGCGCGGAGGAGCGCTTTCGAGGGGACGCAGCCGACGTTCAGGCAATCGCCGCCCATCAGATTGCGCTCGATCAGGGCGACCTTGCCGCCCAGGCCTGCCGCGCCGGCAGCCGTTACAAGGCCAGCCGTTCCCGCGCCGATGACGACCATGTTGTAGCGCCCTGCGGGATCCGGGTTGACCCAGTCCGGCGGGTGAACGTTTTGCCCGAGCTGTTGGTTGTACTCGTCGAGCGGGGCAAGCTCAGGGATGGACTGGAGCGAGGCGTGGGGCTTCGTCATGGAAGTTGCGCCTTGGGAAGGCCGAATAGATCTGCCAACATGCCGGGAACTAAGTTGGCGTAGAGCGCCGCTGAGAAGAAAAGGACTGCCAGGGCCGCCATCAGCCAAGGCCGACGCGGCGCGGTGGCCGCAGCCGGCCCCGAATTGCGCGGCGCTTCCGCGAGGCCGGTCTGCTGCGCTAAAGCCCTCTGTGCCAGCTTAGTCACATAGACCGTGACAGCGACGGTTGCGGCCAGGCCGATGCCGAGAAGCGCCCAACGTTCGGTGCTGACGCCGCCGCCGGAGGCCGCTGCGAGCCCTTGCCCGCCTACGTAGCCGAGATAGACGTAAAGCAAAGTCCCGGGCATCATGAAGAGGAAGCTGGTCAGAACGCAAGGCCAAAAGCGGATCGGCGTCAGCCCGTACAGGTAATTCTGGAGGTTGAACGGTATCGCTGGGGAAAGCCGCAACAGCGCCACGATCCTCCAGCCGCCCTCTCCGATCGCCTGGTCGATCGCTCCGAACCTCTGGTTGCGGCGGGCCATGCTGCTGACCTTTTCGCGAGCCACATAGCGGGCGATGAGGAACGCCAGCGCGGCCCCGAGGGTGGCTCCGCAAATCACCGCCGCGAAACCCCAGCCGAGCCCGAAGACCGCTCCGCCGGCCAAGGTCAAAGCCGATCCAGGCAATAACGTGACGGTCCAAGCGGCGTAAATCAGCGCGAAGGTGATTGGCCCCCACGGGCCCAGTCCCGCGACCCAACTCTTGAGCGCTTGCAGCAAGAGATCGACGGGCGTCGCGCGGATGACAAGAAGGACTCCGCCCAAGGCCAGCAACACGCTAGCTCGTGAGACCCACGTGCTGATCTGGCGTTTTGGCGGGCTCGGCATGCCTTGGTTCGTATTCGCCGCGCGCCGCAGTCCGGTTACGGAGAATACGCCTTAGGATAGTGCGGTTCTCTTGGCGTCCGCGAAGTCTCGGCGTCCTTGGCGTCGGGGAAAGAGTGAGCTGTCTTCGCCCAATGCAACGGTTTCTTGCCGAACTTTGCGCGGAGGAAGCCGCGCAGCGCCAGGAAGGAGGCGCAGAAGTTAATGACGTTGGCCCAGGGCATGCGAAGCGGCGCCAAGGCCGCATGACGCCAGCCGTAAACGCTCCAACCGAATCCGGTGCGTACGGCGAGCCGCCAAAGGACGAGTCCTGCGTTAGCTCCCAGCAGCGTCGCCAACCATGGCCGTTGCGCAATGTCGGCTCCGATCGCCCAGGGCATGCCTGTGAAATAGGACCATAGCCAACGAAGCAAGCCAAACAGGAACAGACCTGCCGCCAACAGATTCGGCAACTGGTTGAGGAGTCCTTTGCGGTCACGCCAGAACCAATAGAGTTGCCGTGGTCCGGCCCGCCATCCGAAGCGCTCCCAGGCCTGTAGATTGTTGCCGGTGATCCATCGCGTGCGTTGGCGCACCGCCGTCTTGAACGTGTCCGGGAAATAGGAACGGCTGGCGATCAGTTCCTCCGTCGCGGGATCGCAGGCATAAGAAAAGACTTGCCGAAATCCCATGCGCCGCACTTCCAAACCGAGAAAGTAGTCTTCGGTCAGGCTTCGCGGGTTCAGAGCCTCGTCGCCCCGTAATATGCGCAACTTCTCGATGACGTCGCGTCTCAACGCGGTCGCCACTCCGGCAGAAGGGATGAAACCGCCGAAGGCGGACCGCACGCGCAAATCTTTCGAGTGAAATTCCGCGAACTCATCGGCGTAGACGCCATGCGTCAGGGTCCATGCCGACATGGCCAACGGTAAGACCGGCAACTGCACCATGTGGCGCCATTCGAGCTGCGCCGCGGCCTCGCGCAACTCCAAGGGGTGGATCACGTCTTCGGCGTCGTGGAACAGGAACACTTCGTAGCGCAGTCCCATACGCTTCTCCCGCGCCAGGATCCCGCGGATCAATTGGTTCAGGTTGTCGGCCTTTGTTGTCGGGCCTGGCCGAGAGCCCACTACCCAATGAATCTTTTCCGACAGCCGGCTCGCGTTTGAGACGGCGCGCATCGAAGATTCGTCGTTGGGGTACAGGCCGATCCAGATGTCGTAGTTGCGGTATTGGATGTTCTCGAGATTTCGCCGCAGCATCCGCTCCAACACGTCGGACTCTTGCCAGCAAGGCGCCAGGATCGCAATTCGCGGCTCGCCTTTGCGCTGCGCGCGCTGGGGTGAACCACTCCCGAGGCCCTGTCGCAGGAGCAGCCAAAACCAGCTCAAGTCGATGACTAGATCGTCAAGACCGCTCGCGAAGACCCAGACGGCGAGGGGCGCGAGGAGCTCCAGAGTCAGGCGGTCGAGAAACCACATGGAGCCCGAGAGCTATCAGCGGGAAGCGTAGCACAGTCGTCTCGCTCGGTGGCCTCCGCGTCCAAGGATGGAAGGCGCCAATCCGCTTCGTGCTACCTTACTCGAAACGCCGTCCTGGCGGGCGGATTCCGCATGCAGCTGGCGTTCTCCTATCCTCTTGAGTTGCCCCTGGATGAGGCCGCTCAATCCGTCCCCGAAGGGCTCGGGGTGATTCGTATTGACCTCGATGGGCTGCCGCCCTACTTGGGACAAGCGCGCAATCTACGGAGGCGTATGGCTCGCCTGCGAGGCCTGTTCGGAAACCGCATGGTCCGAGCCGCCTACCAGCCGGCGGGGTCTTCTTTCGAGGCGAGGATTGTCTTGTGGCGGGCCGCGAGGGAGGCCTGGCCTGAGGAGTACCGCGAAAAATTGCGGCTGCGTCCTCCGGCGTCGATCAAGACGCTGCAGAACAACCAATTTCCGCGCCTTGCAATTACTTCGAAGATTCGCGGGTCCGCCCTCTACTACGGGCCGTTTCGCAGCCGTCCGTTTGCCGAGCGCTTCGAAGAGGGGCTGCTGGATTTCTTCCAGATACGCCGTTGCTCAGAGAACCTGGAGCCGTCATTAGAGCATCCTGGCTGTGTTTTTGGCGAAATCGGCAAATGCATGAGGCCTTGCCAGAAGGCCGTTGCCGATGCTGAATACCGTGCGGAATTCGGCCGCCTTCTGCTGGCGCTTGAATCCGGCGGAGAATCGCTCGCCGGCGCCCTCGAAGAGCAAAGGAACGCCGCGAGCGAAGAGCTCAACTTCGAACTCGCCAAGGGCCTGCACGAAAGGGCTCTCGCCGTCCGCAAGCTCTTCACGGCCTCGCCGGAGGCCGCGGACTTAGGCCACTGGCACGGCCTGATTGTGCAAAAGGGCGCAGAGCGGACATCCATTGCGCTGTTTCCGATCTACGGAGGCTTTTTGCAGGCGAAGATCGAGCTGCAACTCCAACTCGCCGAGGCGGGTTCTCTGGACCAAAGGCTGCGTGAGGCGCTTGAGCATGCCGAGTTTAGCCGAGGCGCGTCAGAGGAGCAGGAAGACTCCATGGCGATGGTTTCCCGCTGGTTGTTCAGCACCTGGAAGGACGGCGAGTTTCTGAGAATTCAGAGCTTCGACAAGATCTCCTACCGCAAGCTGGTCAACGCCGTATCGCGTGTTTCACAGGGCCGCCGGCGCGGCTAGCCCGGCTCATGATTTGGCCGAGGCGCCGGTATTGGGCGCGCAGGCAGTGTGTGTTTGATCCGGTTGACAGGACGCGTCCAGGAGAGGCATTCCTCGACGATGCTGAATCATGGGCGAGTTGGTGGAGGTGTACCCGACGGATGCGGCGGCTCAGCCAGCTTCCAAGTCCTCGAACGCCGTTACAATGGGGAGTTCCATGCTGAAACTCCGCGGCGTCCTTTGCCCGATTGTTACGCCCTTCAACCATCGAGGCGAGCTTTACCTCACGAAAATCCGGCACAACCTGAGCCGGCTGGGCTTGACCAAGCTAAGCGGCGTCATCCTCGGCTCGACATGGGGTGAGGGTCCGTTGCTTGGCGAAGCGGATCTATTCAAGCTATGGAGCGAAGCAAAGGCCAGCGTCACCTGGGGAGGCCAACTGATAGCCGGAGCCGGAGCGGAAAGCGTTGCGGAAACCTTAAACCGCTGCCGCTTCGCGCACGAGACCGGTTTCGCCGCCGTGTGGATCGCTCCGCACCGGACCTTCGCGCAGGATCCAGACTTGCAGTTGCTCTATTTCCGGTCGATTGCCGATCGTTCGCCTCTGCCGGTAATTGTCGGGGAAGTCGACGCATCCCAACTCCCTACTAGCGCCGTGGAGAAGCTGGCGGCGCACCCGAACATCGCGGCGATTTGTTCGCAAGACGAGCCCTTGCATCATCTCAAGCCCTTGATCGGGAACGAAGGGTGCGCGGCGCTGTCTTCACGATTAGCCGGCGTTTCTCAAGCGCTGGCGGGCGGCGTTAAGGCCGTCGTGCTGCCCCTGGCGAATGCCTTACCGTTTCATTTGATCTCGATTGAAGAGGCGGTCCGTACGCGCGAGAGCGAGGCCGCCGCCGACTTGGAAAACCGGTTGGCGGGGATCGATGCCTTGATCCTGCGCCACGGCGTCGCCGGCCTGAAACACGCGATGGATTTGCGGGGCTATTTTGGCGGCGATCCCCGCCTGCCGCTCAAGCGCGTAAGCTCAGACGCCCAGGCGGCGATCGAAGAGGCCATGGAAGGACTGGCGAGTTAGAGCCCTAGAGGGATCTTTCCGCCAGTTCGCCCACGATGGGCAGCGAGTAGCGCTCGCCGGAACTGGTCTTCACGAGCATGATGATCCATACCACGAGCAAGGCTGCTTCGATGAGGCTGCCGAGGGGAAATCCGTGCCCGCCGAAAATGAGTCGAACCCAAATGGCCGCCACCCAATGGGAGAGCATCCAGACAACGAACAAGTAAAGGCCCTGGTAGGCGTGGAACCTCACCGTGCGTTCGGACTTGAAGCGAGCCGTCGCCAGCACGTATACGGCGACCATCCAACCCAGCCAGGGTATGTAGCAGAGAATCGAGGCTCCGCGCGGACCGAGGCCGTCTCCCACGCCTGGCGCGCTGGGCGAAACCGGTTGAGGCGAGCCGCACGAGCGGCAGTACCTCTGACCGTCCCCGACTTGTTGTCCACAGCTCGTGCAGAAAGGCAATTTCGTTCCTCGTTCACCGAATGTTACGCAATCGGCGTACTGTCGGTTCCGCTCCTGGCGGCCTCAACTCTAGGCGATAGATGGCCTAGAGGGTGATGACTTGGTGGTCAACGCATTCCGCATTGATCGCTTCGTACACCCGGTCCAGTAGGCCGTCCCCGTATTGAGCCAGGAACGGCAACGCGCAATAGAGCCTTTCTTGCAGCGTCTTGCGCGGATAGATCCAGTTGGCTAGGCGATCGGCATCGCCGCGGCTGCGTTCGTTGCGCAACAAGCTTTCCCGGGCGGCCTTCTTCTGAATTTTCGTCAGCTGATAGTTAATCTTGCGGCTCGATCGTTGAAACGCATCGCCGAGCGTGGGGTCAAACGACGCGAGCGTTTGGTTGATTCGATCCAGTGCGTCGCCGATGACGGCGCCTTCGCTGTCGAAGCGCTCTTGCAATTCCGCAGGGGTAGTGAGACGGGCAATCCGGTCCTGAAGTTCGGCTAGCGGAACGAGACAGCCCGGAACGTCCAGCTGATAGCGCTCCAACAACTTTGCGGCGCGGCCGTCTAACAGCGTGAATCCCGCGCGCGGCATGACCACCGGCATGCGGCCGAGAAGCATGTCATAAAGCACGGCAGACTGGGCCAAGTAGGCCAGCTCGGCCGGGCCGCCAACGAAGACAGCGGTCGGCAGCAAGTAATCTTGCACCAACGGACGAAGTAGGGCGTTGGGCGAAAACCCTTCCGGATCACGCTTGATCAACTCCGCCAGGTCCGCCGGACTCTTCGCGCCGCCGTCGATTAAATACTGACCGTTCGAACGGCGGATCGCCGACCGCCGGCCGCCGCTCACTCGAAACAGAAGGCTGGAGCCTGGCCCGACCGCTACTTGTTGGTGATAGCCGGCGGCTTCCAACCCCTTGCCCCGTGCATTCAGCGCCGCGAGCGCCTGATCGCCGTTCTCGGCAAGCTTGCGGATGAGCTCGGCGGCGATCGGTCGCAAAACAGAGTCCATCGGGTCCAAAAAGATGAGCCCGTATGGCCTGAGCAGGTCTTCAAAGAGGCCACGGAATGCTTGCCCTAGGGTGCTGCCTTCCTTGTAGTGCGCCGCTGCCCTGCGCAGGACGTCTTCTCCTTCAGGCATCGCGGCGACGGCCGTGCGCAACGCGTCAGTCACCCCCGCTGGGAGCTTCGCAGAGCCTACCGGAGCGCTCTCCTTCGCGACAGCGCCGCCCTCGGCTCGAGACGGCTTGCCGGCGGCATCGAAGAGCCAAGCATGGTCCACTTCGGCCAGGTCGTGATCCTCGGTCGCCAGCCAGAACACCGCCACTGCGGGGATGCCCCGTTCTCGCAATGTGGCGGCATGCTTGGCCGCGGTCAGAGCTTTGAAGACCGAGAAAATAGGTCCGCCGAATAGCCCTACTTGCTGGCCGGTCGCCACGACGACCGTGCCCGCTTGGGCCAGGCGGTCGAGACTTGCTTGGGTTGCCGGGCCTGCCGCGCGATTCTGCTCTCGCAGTGCGGCGACGACTCTAGCTCGGCGCTCATCGGGATAAGCCATGCCGCGAATCGCGGTTTCTACTGAGTCCAGGCTCGGCCGGTGAGGATAGAACTTCGCCGCCCGCTCGTAGTTGTAGAGGAGGTCAGTGAAGAGGGGCGTTGTCCCGGGCAGGGCTGTGTGAGGGATGCGGGCGACTTTCATTGCGCGCGGAAACCGATCAATCGAGTCCGAAGGCGCCCACGCGCAACAAAGCGCCCAAGCGGAAACAGCGATGCGGCGGGTCCACCCTTCGATGAACCTCGCATCAGGATATCAAATGGCTCGCGCTGATTCGGGCCGTGCTGTCCGTTGATATCCTTTGGTTGGGATCTCGGTGCGAAAGTGTACGGAGCCTACATCTCCTATCCGTTTTGCCGCCAGAAGTGCACCTACTGCAACTTCGCCTCGGGCGTATTCGCGGCCGAATTGCAGTCGGCCTACGTGCACGCTCTGCGCCAAGAGATTCTTGCCAGCGGCCAACTGACGTACGACACGCTCTATCTCGGAGGGGGAACGCCGAGTCTTCTGCCGGCAGCTGACTTGGCCCTGCTCGTTGCGGCGCTTGGCGTCGAGGCCTTTCGAGAATTCACCATAGAGGCCGCGCCGGGCGATTTGACGGCCGAGAAAGCGAAAGCGTGGGCCAACATCGGCGTCAACCGCGTCAGCTTCGGCGTGCAAAGCTTCGACCAGAAAGTCGCCCGCGCCTCGGGCCGGAAACACACGGCGGAGACTGTGGCGAATGAGATCGCCTTGTTGCGATCGGCCGGAATTGAACGCGTCAATGTGGACCTGATCGCCGGCCTTGCCTGGCAAACTCCTGAGAGTTGGACCGCTGAGTTCGAATGGATCGAGCGCTTGGGCGTGCGTCATGTCTCCGTCTACATGCTGGAATCCGACGACGACAGCCGCCTCGGAGCGGAGCTGAGAAAGGGCGGCACGCGCTATGGCGCCGGCGCGGTTCCTTCCGACGAGCAGATCGCCGATTCCTACCTTTACGCCGTCGAGCGATTGCGCGGCTTGGGCATCCAACGCTATGAGATATCGAACTTCGCAGCCCCGGATCACGAGTCGATGCACAACCGCAAGTACTGGACTCTTGAGCCGTACGTCGGCTTCGGCGCCGACGCCCATTCTTTTGACGGGCAGCGCCGTTGGGCCAATGTTGCTGAGCCATCCGAATACGTCGGCCGGACGAAAGCAGGCCGGGCGATACGTATTACGGACGAAGTCATCGACGACGTCCGCCGCACGGAAGACTTGCTAATGACCGGTCTGCGAACCCGAGAAGGCGTGACGCTGCCTTTCGCTTCCCTGTCTAAGCTCGAAGCCCCAATCGTCAGACTCAAAGATCTAGGCTGGTTAGAGCAGCCATCGCCAGATCGTCTTCGGTTGACCGATGCGGGCATCCTATTCTCGAATGAAGCCCTCGAACAACTCCTGTTCTGAACCACCTCTATGACTTCCATCGCCGATTTTCGCAGTGATACCGTTACCCGTCCTACGCCCGAAATGCGGCGCGCGATGGCAGAGGCCGAGGTCGGCGACGATGTCTTCGGCGAAGACCCTACGGTCAACCAACTCGAAGCCCGAGCTGCTGAGATCCTTGGCAAGGAGGCGGCGCTATTCGTGCCAACGGGCACAATGGGCAACCAGACAGCGATCAAGGCGCACACACAACCCGGCCAAGAGATCATCTGCGACGATCGTTCGCACGTGGTTCTTTTTGAAATGGGCATGCCGGCAGTGTTCTCGGGATGCCTCATTCGGGGCGTGCCGACGTCCGACGGGATACTCAGTTGGTCCGACGTGGCGGCGCGGTTGCGCTACCCCACAGACCATTTCCAAGGAACCGGTCTGGTCGTGATCGAGAATACTCACAATATGGCCGGGGGCACGGTTTATCCGCTCGCAACGATCGCGGAGATCGCCGAGAACGCACATGCGGCCGGAATCCAAGTCCACATGGATGGGGCGCGCCTGTTCAACGCAGCCGCTGCGATGGGATATAGCGTTCGTGACGCCGTGGCGCCGGTCGATTCGGTTTGCGTTTGCTTATCGAAAGGCCTGGGAGCGCCCGTTGGCTCGGTGTTGGCCGGCACAGCGGAGTTCATCGGCCGCAGCAGGCGTATTCGCAAGGCCCTTGGCGGCGGCATGCGTCAGGCGGGCGTCATCGCGGCGGCCGCCCGCATCGCTCTCGAAGACGGCCCTCGTCAGTTGCCGGAGTCTCACGCCGATGCGCAGTATCTCGCTGCCGCCATTCGCGAGATGGACGGCGTAGAATTGCTCTTCGAGGTACAGACCAACATTCTCTTCTTCCGCCCGTCTCGCCCGGGCGTCTCGGCGGCATCGGTCGCCAGCGGCCTCAAGCAGCGCGGCGTGCTGGTAATCGCGATGGGCGATCGCATCCGCTTGCTTACCCATCGCGATGTCAATCGCGCTGACTGTGAACGCGCCGTTGCCGCTCTAAAGGAATGCCTTCACGCCTAATTTGCGTGAACAATCCCGTCTGCGATCACTTTTTTCGTTGCATCGATCCTGCTAAACAATAGAGCGGCCGTGATGCACAGTCCCGAGGCCACCAGGAACGGAATATTCCAGCCGTAGGCCTGTACCAGATATGCCAGGATCGTGGGCGACAGAGCGCCGCCGATGTTGCCCAAGGTATTCATGATCGCCGAGACCGAACCCGCGGAGTCTCCGCCGATATCCAGAGGGATTGCCCATGAGACGCCGACGGTGACTTCGAGGCCAAAGAAGCCCAAACAGGAGAAGGCCACAGAGGCTTCCGGATTCTGGGTGAGAGCCGCCGGAATAATTCCTCCCGCGGCAAGCAGAAACCCAGCCATGGCTACGCTGCGGCGAGCCAACTTCAGATTGCCGGTTCGATGGGCCCACACATCCGAGACCCAGCCGCCGAGCAGGTCGCCCACCACTCCAGCCAGCAACGGTAGACTCGCATAGAGGCCCATTTCCGTTAGGTTGTAGCCCCGGTACTCGCGCAGATAGGTGGGGAACCAGTCGAGGTAAATCGCCAGGCAATAACCGTAGCAGAAGTACATCAAAGACAGGTAACGAACCGTTGGGCTCGACAAGATGGCCCGCCACGGCACTTTTTGCGTTCCCGAACCCTTTGGACTGCCGATCGAAGAACGGATCAATTCGCGCTCGGCCTCGTTGGTTGAGGAATGCTCGTCCGGCGTATCGCGGTAATAGAAGAACCAAAATGCGGCCCACATAAGCCCAAGGCTTCCGAAGACGTAGAACGCCGCGCGCCAGCCGAATGCCACCATCAACGCCACCACGATCGGCGGCGTGAAAGCGGCGCCGAGGCGAGAACCGGCGTGCGTTACGCCTTGCGCGAAACCGCGCTCCGTGGGCAGCATCCAACGCGAGAGCGAACGCGTGGCTGTCGGGAATGCGCCGGCCTCTCCGACTCCGAACAGGAAACGGAAGGCTGCCATCGACACAGAGCTCCAAGCCAAGGCCGTGGAGGCGGTAAATACGCTCCACCAAACGACGATTCCGGTCAAGGCTCTTCTAGGACCGAAGCGATCGCCGAGCCAGCCTCCGGGGATCTGAAACAGTGCATATCCCCAGCGAAAGGAAGCCAAGATCCAGCCCATTGTCACCAGATCAAACCCGAACTCGTCTTGGATGAGCGGCGCCGCGGAGGAGATCACCACACGATCCATGTACGTGATCATGTAGGCCGCGACGGTAAGCCAGAGAACAATATGCCGGACACGAGTAGGACGCATTAGAATTCTGCAATCGTAACACGGCTCGCTGTATGTCTTCGGGCCTCAAGTCTTAAGTCGTACGGTAGGCTCGACACCGCTCGCGGATGCGACAATTGGAAGCGGCTGTTCCCGGCCGATTCTCGAGCATGTCGTATCCTTTCGAGTCCCCTGTGGACCCAGCCGGGGAACCCTCGCTCCACTCGTTTTGGAGCCTGGTGCGCACTTCGCTCGCCGGCTACCGCCAGGACTACACCAAGCTCCCCTTGCCGCGGGCGATTCTGCTGCTCGCCGTTCCCATGATGTTGGAGCTGATGATGGAGTCCACGTTCGGCTTGGTCGACATCTTTTTCGTCAGCAAGCTGGGCCCGGCAGCGGTCGCTGCGGTTGGCCTTACCGAGGCGGTCGTGATCTTCTTGTTCGCCGTCGCGCTAGGTCTCAGCATCGGCGCAACTGCGACGGTTGCGCGGCGTATTGGCGAGGGAGATGAAGAAGGCGCGGGCAAGGCTGCCATGCAGGCGATCTTGGCGGGGTTTGCGGTTTCCATTCCTTTCGGCCTCGTCGGCTGGTTCTGGGCGGAGGAAATCCTGACTTGGATGGGCGGCACGCCGGAAGTGGTCGCAGGCCACCGCTTCGCTGCAATCCTACTGGGCGGATCGCCCACGATTTTCTTGCTGTTTCTCAACAATGCAATTTTTCGCGGCGCCGGCGACGCGGCGATCGCCATGCGCGCTCTTTGGCTGGCGAACCTTGTCAATATCGTCCTCGATCCTTGCCTCATCTTCGGGCTTGGACCCTTCCCTGAGTTCGGCCTGGAAGGCGCCGCCATAGCTACGACCATCGGCCGCGCGGTGGGCGTGGTCTTCCAGTTTTGGGCGCTCATGTCCGGCGGTCGCCACATCGTTCTGCGCCGGGAACTGCTGCGTTTCGATTGGGGCATTATGCGGCCTCTGCTGTGCATCTCGCGCAGGGCCATGGCCCAGTTCTTCATCTCTACAGCGAGCTGGATGGGCGTGATGAGGATCGTCGCTCTGATGGGAGACGACGCGCTGGCCGGTTACACCATCGCGATACGGATCATCCATTTCGCCATTTTGCCGTCTTGGGGCATGAGTAACGCCGTCTCGACGCTCGTGGGACAGAACCTGGGCGCCAACCGGCCGGATCGCGCCGAGGAATCCGTCTGGTTGACGGGGCGCTACAACTTTGGGTTCCTTGCTCTCACCGCCGTTGTGTTTGGTCTTTCCGCGGACTTCTTGGTCTCGCTGTTTACTCACGACGCGGCCGTGGTTGCAGCTGGAGCTGAAGCTTTGCGTGTTTCGAGCTTTGCTTACGTGTTCTCGGCTTACACCAGTGCGTTCTCCCAAGCATTCAACGGAGCCGGCGATTCCAGTACGCCAATGAAGATCAACTTCTATGTGCTGTGGCTTTTGCAGTTGCCGCTGGCCTATCTGTTTTCGCGTACGCTAGGTTTCGGCCTGACCGGAGCAATGGCAGCGATTGTCGTTTCCATGGCAGCTTGGGCCGTGGTTGGGTTCTTGGTTTTCCGCAGCGGCGTCTGGAAGCTCGCCCGCGTCTAACCCCTGTTGACTCCGTGCTGCACGGAAGGGCAAGCTGTAAGGCTATGTCCGATAAAAAGCCTCGCGTCGTCGCCGATTCCCCCGATCAAATGGTTCTCGATTTCCTCGCGGATCGCGTGGAACTTTTGCCCTGGGACGTTACGGTCAGCGGAGCAGACGATGTCGACGGCATCTACACCTATAGCCATCCTCACGTCGACGGCGCTGTTATGGATCGCCTGCCGGGCATTCGCATCATCAGCAACTACGGTGTGGGCGTTGATCACATCAACGTCAAGGACGCCGCCGATCGCGGAATCCCCGTCGGCCATACGCCCGGCGTTTTGAACGGCGCCACGGCCGACGTCGGCATGGCGTTGGTGCTTGCGGCCGGCCGGCGTATCGCCGAGGGCGACCGCTACGCTCGCTCGCCGCAATTCCTCGTTCACGATCCGGGCTTCATGTGGGGCCGCGAGGTTCACTCCAGCACTCTCGGCATCGTCGGCATGGGCGCCATAGGCCAAACGGTCGCCAAACGGGCCAAGGCATTCGATATGGACGTCCTTTACTACAACCGCCGCCGCCGGCCCGACGCCGAGGAAGCAGTCGGAGCGAAGTACGTTTCGCTGGACGAACTTCTGACTCAGTCCGACTACGTCATGCTCTGCTGCCCGCTCACTGCCGAGACGCGGGGTCTCATTGGCGCAGCCCAGCTGGCGAAGATGAAGCCGACCGCCACCCTGGTCAACATCGCCCGCGGAGGAGTCGTCGATACTCAAGCGCTCTACGAAGCCCTTCGCGACAAGGTCATTTGGTCCGCGGGGCTTGACGTCACCGATCCGGAGCCTTTGCCCAGGGACCACCCGCTGCTTAAGCTAGACAACGTGACGATTGTGCCGCACCTGGGCAGCGCTACCGTGCAAACGCGCAGCAAGATGGCTGAGAACTCGGTCGAGAACCTGATACGCGGTCTACGCGGAGAGCCGTTGCTGAACCAGGCGCCGGTGCCTTAAAGCAAACTGAAGTTGATCTCGTAGGTCACGCGGCAGGCGACATTGGCGCCGTCTTTGCGTGCGGGGCGGAATCGCCACTGCTTCAACGCCGTCAACGCCTGTTCGTCCAGCCCCAGCCCCAGCGGGCGTACCACCTGCAGATTACGTGGCACGCCTTCCGTGTCGATTTCGACATGGATTCCAACGGAACCCTGCGAGCGGCCGATGAAGGCCTCCTCCGTGTACTCGGGTTCGATGCGCTCCACTAACTCAGGAGGACGATCCACCTCAGAGATCGGCAACGCTTGTAGTTCGACGTGACTGCCGGCCAATTGTGCCAGCAGCGGCGCTCTAACGGCGCGAGTCTCTTGCTCCAGATGGGAAGCCTGTTCGTGCTCCTGCATCCCGTGCAGCAATCGCGCCAAGTGCTCTTTTGCCTCCACGGTGCGAAGATTGCTCGCTCCTAGGACGCGCTCTAGAATCTCAACCGCCGTGCGGTAGTAGGTCTCGGCCTTCTGGTCCCGCGACTGATTCTCATAGAGCACGGCCAAATTGACGATGCTTTCAGCGACATCCGGATGCTCTCTGCCCAGGACCCGTACGCGTACTCCGAATCCATCGAGATAGAAGCTTTCAGCGGTGTCCAGTTTGCGGCGGCGGTGGTAGTAGCGTCCGACTTCGTTCAAGAAAGAGCCGTACTCGGCGCTTTCTCTCCCCCAGGCAGCTTGAGCGGGTTGCTCGGCTTGCCTATAGAGAGCTTCCGGCCGCGCTAGGTCGCCTTCCGCTCGGTGAGCGCGCGCTAGCCGCATTAGCGCCTCAGCTTTCCGAGGATCCGAATCGGGCAGGGCCGCACCCAACTCAACCGCCGTTTCGAACAGTTCGGCCGCTTTGCCGTAGTCGCTCGCTGCCAAGGCGGCATCGCCTTCTCGTATGACGGTTTCCCAATCCGCAGTCTGCGCCGTCAGCGCTCCAGCCGCACAGATGGACCAGCAAATCAATGCGAGCCGCTGGGTTTTCGCAGCAGCGAAAATTCTCATGACCTCGAACAACCGGTCGCCCCGTAGGCCAGTTTACCAGTCCTCGAACGATGAGGTTGACGGATGAATCCGCTCTTAAGGGGCGTTGGAGCCGGGTGGTAACGCGGCGGCCGTGGCGTCTGCCAACCGGCTCACGGTGTTGAACTGCTCCACGGCCTGCAACGTTTTTGGGTGATCCGGCCCCAAGCTCTTCCGAAACGCCTCTACGGACTTCTTCATTGCGCCTGCGGCCTCGGCATAGCGTTGCTGATCCTGTAGCGCGCCGGCCAGGTTGTTGAGGCTGATCGCCGTTTCCAAATGGTCGGCCCCCGCAGCCTCTTCCCAAATCCGGACCGATCGCCGAAACTGCTCTTCGGCTTGAGGGGCAAGTCCTTGGTTGCGAAGCGTTTCGCCAAGGTTGTTGAGCAGCGTGGCGGTCTCCGCGTCCCGAGTAGCTCCGAGAGACTCGCGGATACTCAGAGCCTTTTCGAACAGCCCTTCCGAAGCGGCGAGATTCATGCGATTCGAATAAGCGGCGGCCAGATGGGCCATGTCCCGAGCGCCGGCCAATGTCTCGGACTGACCGACTTCTCGCCGAATCTCCGATGCTCGCTGCAGAGGAGCCATCGCTTTGAGGAAGTCCCCTTTCGCGGAGCGAATCACGCCCAAACTGCTGAATGCCTCCGCCAAAGCGATCTTGTCGTCCGGAGCGCCCTTGCTGAGCAGTTCCAAGGCGCGCTGCTGGTAGACCTCTGAGCGCTCGTAGTCGCCTTTGACGAAATAGATTAGCGACAACTCGCTTAGCGGCTCAGCCGTGTCGAGATGATCCGCTCCACGATGCTTTTCCACGATGGCCAACCGCCTCAAGGCGACCTGTTCCGCGGAATCGGGTTTATTGAGCGTGAGGTATAAACTCGTCAGGCTGCTTAGGATCTTCGCCAGGTCGATTTGGTCTCGGCCGAATGCGCCTTCCAGCACCTCAAGAGCCCGGCGATACAACGTCTCCGCGCCCTCGTAATTACCTTCGCGGTGGTAGTGCAAGGCTAGAGCATTCAGGCAGGCTCCCACTCGTACGTTTGTAGTGCCGAAGGTCTCCGCATAGCGAAGCGCATTGACTAGCGCCTCTTCCGCTTCTTTCACCTTGCCCTGACGGTCCAACTCTTGACCGCGATTCAACTCGGACAGCCACGCGTCGTTCGGCGTCGGCGCCAAGGTCTGCGCGCGCAGCACCGAACTCGGCCCGGCGATCAACAAAAGAGCCGCCGTAATGACCTGTCCTAGGACTCGGATTCGCTTTAGCACGTGGCCGAAAATGACCGGAGGAGTTTGGGCCGACTCCTCGGAACACTCCTCAGTAATACAACTAAAAGAGAGGTGTAGCAAGGTCCAGCCTTCTTTAGTACCGGCAGGACCACGAGCGGGCCCAATTGGGTCCGCCAGATCGTTACAATGCGCTTTGGAATGTTGAGTCGCCTTGCCACTGGGTTCGTCCTCGCCGTCCTCACGCTGAGCGCTCAGCAGCCCCCCGTTCCGGAATTCGTGCCGGTTCCTGCCGGGGAATTCTCCATGGGTTCCGCCGAGGGAGCGGCCTGGGAACGTCCCCCGCACGCTGTTGAGACGCCCGCCTTCGAAATTTCCGCCCGTCCGGTGTCCAATCGGGAGTTTCAAGCCTTTCGGCCGGAGCATCGTAGCCCGGGAGACGAGAGTCCCGACGCCCCCGTCACCGGCGTTACCTTCAGCGATGCGGAAGCGTATAGCCGCTGGCTCCAAGAGCAACTGGGAACAGAAATTGTCCTGCCCAGCGAAGCGCGCTGGGAGCGCGCCGTGCGCGGCGGTCTCGACCAACAGACCTACCCGTGGGGCAATGCGTCCAGGCCAGCTGATCTCGCCTCTTTCCGGCCAAACGGATACGGCGTTTATGCCGTCGCCTATAACTTGTGGGAGTGGACATCGGATTGGTACTCGTCTGACTATTTTTCGCAATCGCCGCGAGAGGATCCTGGCGGGCCGCCGTCGGGCGATTTTAGAGTCTTGCGCGGCGGCGGCTTCCGTAGTGATCCGGCCAGCGCGACCTGTTACAGCCGCGGCAGCGCGCGCCCGTTGACTTCATCGCCCTATGTCACTTTTCGTGTCATGAAGCCGGGCTCCGATCCGGTGCAGCGGCTGTCCGAGGTCTCCGCTGCGCCTTCCCCTGCGGTTGCTTCCCCGGCTCCTGTTACTCCTCCGCCTGTTTCGCCCGCTCCAGCAGTTTCCGCCGCTCCGGCGGCGCCTCCCCCAGCGCCCAGCCCGAGCGTGGCGCCCGCTCTACCGCCTGCTGCAGTCCTAAGCGTCACCACGGTCAGCTTCGAACAAGTGGGCGATGAACTGCAGGTTCATCTCACCACGACAGGGAAGCCGGCTTATCGCGCCTTCGCAATGACTGCGCCGGATCGCGTGGTTGTCGACTTGGAAGGGGTCATGCAGAAAATTTCCAGCGGATCCGGTTCCGTGCCCGTTCAGCAAAGCGGCGTGAAGCAAGTCCGTTATTCACAGTTCCAGCCTGACCCGCCCGTCACTCGCGTCGTCGTTGATCTCGATCACCCCCTCGAGCACCAGGTCGAAGCGAGCGACGATCATGTCCTGATCCGGCTGAGCGCGGCCAATTGAGGACGGGCGTGACCGTCTCATTAGTGTTCGAGCGCATCGAGCTCCCACGCTCCGGCGTAGGCTTGTCGAACCGCTTGGTTATGGCTCCCATGCCGACCTTCGCGGCGCACCCTGACGGCTCAGCAGGTGCAGAAGAACTGGCCTACTACGCGCGCCGCGCGCCCGGTCTCGGGGCAGTGATCACCGCGGGCTGCTCCGTCTCCCTGGACGGCCTTTGCTTCGACGGCCAATGGCGTTGCGACAGTGATAGGTTGATACCCTCTCTGCAATCCGTCGCGGGCGCGATCGCCGCGCACTCGTTCCCCGTGCTGCAGTTGTGTCATGGCGGTTCCTATTCCCATCCCCTCGATTTGGCCGCCGTTGTTCGCGATTTCGAGCAGGGCGCACGCCGCGCCAAGGAAGCCGGGTTCTTGGCTGTCGAGATTCATGGCGGGCATCGCTACCTGCTGCACCAATACTTCTCCCGGCGCAATACGCAGTCTTCCATCGCCGAGCGCGGTCGCCTGCCGTTGGCCATCGTTGAGGCCTGCGTCCGGCATTTACCCTGCTGGTATCGCCTGGACCCGGAAGAGCCAGGGCCAGAAGGCATCTCCTTCCCCGAGACGATGGAGTTGGCCCACCGCCTGGATGAGAAGGGCGTTGAGGTCTTTGACGTTTCAGCCAAACGCTACCAACAAGGGTCGGTGATCGACGTTGACGACCAACGTCCGCGCGCTGCCCTCCTTGCCGCAGCCCTTTCGGGTAGAGCACGGGTCCTGGGCGTCGGGGGCATCGAGACTCCCAGCCAAGCAGCGGCCGTGCTTTCCGACGGCTGTGCTCTAGTCGGGCTCGGCTCAGTGCTCTTGGCCAATCCTGACTGGCCGCGCGATGCGCGTGAGGGTCGCGCCTTCGGCGATCCAAGCGAAAAGCCTTCGAGTGATACCCTGATGAGCTTGGCCGTGCCCACGCCTGTGATTCGTTACCTGGCCAAACGCGGCCGCCTGAGTGATGCCAACTAACCCGGTTGCGGACCCTCTTCTCGACGCCCTGTGGGATCGCGGATTGATTCTCATTGGCGATCGCGTCCGGCAAGAGTATGCGCTGAACACGCCGCTCTTCGTCGATCTGCGGCACAAGCTCTATGACGATCTCGATCTGCTCGACGCCATCGGCGCGGCCATAGTCGACAAGATCGCGGCACTGGCGGCAGGGTCGGATGCTCCTCAGCAGGTGATCGGCATTCCCGACACGGCCACTCCCCTCGCCTTGGCCGCCGCGTCCGCCTCGCGCCGCGGCCCGACGAAGCTGTTCTACGGGCAATTGCGCAAGGAGCCGGCACGCTACCCGGGCGGCCGTTCCGGCGTCAACGCCTACATGGGCGTTGTGGACCCCGCCCGAGAGATCACCCTGATAGACGATGTGATGGCCTCAGGAAAGACCAAACTGCACTCGATCGAACAGCTCGGCCAATCCGGACTGAGGGTTGCTCGGATTCTCGTCGTCGTCGACCGCGAACAGGGCGGGGCGGAGATTCTCGAAAAGCGAGGCTACCCGGTGCACTCGCTCTATAAGGCGTCTAAGCTCATTGACTACTTCCTCGCGTCCGGCCGCATCACTCCGGACGAAGGGCGCGCGGCGCTGGAGTTTCTCCACCGCAAGCAGTATTCCTAACTTGGGCGTCCGCCATCGCTAGACTGGGAGTTCATGTCGTTTGAACTCCATGATGACGCCGAGGTCCGGGATCTGGCCCATCTTCTGGACCCCAGCACTTCCGAAGAACGCCGTTGCATCATCTTGTCGGGCAGCCCGGACGGAGCCAGGGAATCCCTGCTCGACGCAGCAGTCCGGAGTCTCCGCGGCAGCGGCCGATCCGTGCTCTATTCGCGTATCGACCTCGACGGATTCGAGCCCGACGTTGTCTCGCCCCAGGCCTACGCGACTTACCTCGGCTCAAAGCTGCATGCCGGCCAAACCGACCAAGCGGCCGAGGCTCTGGCCGCGCGGCTTTCCGCCGAGACGGCTCTCCGCGCCGAACAACTCGCCATGCTCGCCCTGGTAGCGGGACGCGACGATCAATCCGACGCACTGATCGCCCGCGCTGACGAGGCGTTGGAGCCGGAGGGCGTTCGTTGGGAGAAGCTCGTTCCTAACCCCGAGCAAGCCGTCGTGCTGCATTTCGACGACTCCTCTCAACTGCCGGCTGTATTGCGCGCGGCGGCGGGCGCTCTCGATATTCCTGGCTTGACCATCGCCATTTCTTGCTATACGGCGCAGGACTCCAAGCGCATCGTCGGCCTTCGCACTGCCGCCCGTTTCGAGATGATGCCGATGGATCAAGGCGAGGTGCGTTCTTGGCTCAGCGTCCAAGCGAACGAAACCGCCGCGGAGAACGCGGCGGCGTTCACCGACGCTTGCCGCGGTTCGCGCGGAGTGTTGGGCCTTCTTGCATCCGAAGGCGATTGGAGTGCGCCGCTCACGCCGCAGCAGGCTCTGGATCGGCTCGTCGCTTCTTGCGATGAAGATCGCCAGAAGACGCTGCGCGCCTTTCTTGTGCATGCAGCTCTGTGCGGCGAGAACGTGCCGGTGCGGACGATTCTGGAATACCTAGGCGTTGAGCCCGAGCACCTTGACGATTGGACCGATCTCATCGACGAGACGGTTGGCGAAGATTCTCCAGCGCGGCTATTTGGCAGCCGATTCCAGCACCCTGGTTTCGTGAGCGAGAGCGTCTACGGATTCCGGGAACCTGCCTGGAGGGAACGCTTGCGTCTGGCGACGCCCGACGATTCGCGGCGCCGCGTGGCGCAGCAGTTTGCCGCTTGGCTCTTCCAAAACCGTCCCACAACGACGCGCGCCGCGGCCCGACTTTTGATCGAACTGTGTTACTTGGGCGGCATCGACGGCGACCGGCAAGCGCTAGAGCGCGAATTGGCTTGGTGGGCCGGTAACGCCGACCTCGACGCCTTGCGTGCATTGCTCATCGCAGAGCGCTGCCCTCTCAGTGACATTTGGACCGCGGTGAACGCGGTGCAAATGCACTGGCCGCCCCAACGCGTGTTGGCCTTGCTCGACGTCGCGCAACAGCTTGGCGTGGACAAACAAACGCAGAGCGCGCTGTACACGATTCGCGCCGGCCTATTTATCAAGCTGCAGCGTTTTGAAGAGGCTCATGAGTCGACCGAGCGCGCGCTGGCTGCCGCGGGCGTCGAGCCCTTGCTTGAGAGCGTCTTGCTAGAGCAGCGCGGCAGCGCTCGCCGCGCTCTCGGGCGCAACGCCGAAGCTTTTGCCGACTTCGAGCGGTGCCGTGCGCTGCGTCTCCAATTGCTGGCAGCCGGCGATGACCGCGTCGTCCCCCTGTTGCAGCGCAGCCTTGAGTTGCTGCGGCAAGCGGGTCGAACAGAAGAAACGGCTGTCGTTGAGAAGGCTCTTGCCGACCACGCCGCGCGGACGCTTGCCTAAGGCTCTACGTCCGCCGGCCGGCTCGGGTCCTGCAGGTAGCGGTAAAAGCCCATATCCTCGCCGCTCACGTTCTTGGCGATCCAAATGATTTGGCCGGTATGCCCTGAAAAGTGCTCGACGCAGTGATAGATGGCCTGCATCAGGGTCACCTCGAAGACTTGAATCGGGCGCTTCTCCAGCAAATCAAGCTTCTCTGCCTTCGCCAGCACGGCATCGGCTTCGTCGAGCGTCTCCCGTAGCCGCGCCAGCAGCTTCGCCGGGCCAATCGATTCTCGTTGGGCGAATTCCGAATCCCGGTCGCGGCTATCGGCGACTCCGCCCACGCCAGAGATGACCCACTGCCGAACGTTCCCCGCGAGGTGCAGCAGCAAATTACCGACGGAGTTTTCCTGCTCGTGCTTGCGGGCCCAGACCTGCTCCGGAGTGAGCTTGGCTACCGCCTTTTCGATCTTCCGCAGATTGCTTTGGAATTCGCGCCGCGAAATGCGCAGGAACTCGTGATTCAATGCCGCTTCTGTCGCCATGAGTAACAGCTTAGCGTCTACGCTGTTTATTTCCACACGCCTTGGGACTCACGCGGAGCTATGCTCATGTCTGCGCCCTCCCCGCCGGGACGCGCGCCGATTACACGATACATCATGAGATCCACTCGCTTTTCCCTATCTGTTGGGCTGTTGGCCCTGGCTGCGTTCCCCTCGCCTGTCCTCGTGGCTCAAGGCATTCCCGGACCGCTGAGCGTGCCCGCGCCCGGTCCCCAAACCGGCAGCGCTTATGCGCCAACCGCGATCTTGCCTGGCGGCATCGTCATGCCGCTCTATCCGCCGGACTCGCCCTACCTCAACCGCGAGCGCATCACCGAGCCAGAGAAGTACAACATGACGACCGGTACGCCCGGACGTATCCAGAGCATCGTCAATATCCACAATCCGTCCATTGAGGTGCATACCGTCGGCGGCAACAGGAATACCGGCTCTGCCGTGATCTTGGCGGCGGGCGGAGGACACAGGACTTTGAACGTCGGCACGGAGAGCGCTGATTTCTGGCCATTCTTTTACAACTTGGGCGTTAACGTGATCATCTTGCGCAATCGCCTGCGCAGCGACGGTTACGAGCCGACCACCGATGCGGTGCGTGACGCGCTGCAGGCCGTCCGGTTGGTTCGCAAGAATGCCCAGGCCTTCGGCATCGACCCGAACAAGATCGGCATCATGGGTTTCTCCGCCGGCGCCGAACTATCGTCGCCCGCGGCAGTCTTCTTCAAGAAGTTCGACGAAGAAAACAACGACCCCAGCGATCCTCTAGCCGGCGTCAGTTCGCGCCCCGATTGGGCCGGCGTCATCTACCCTGGCCCGACGCCGTTCGCTCGCGGCCAAAACCCGGAGATTCCGCGGAATGTGCCGCCGTCGTTTATCGCCACTTCCGGCTCTGGGGACCAGATCCACGCAATTTGGGCCATGGAGTACTTCAACGCGATGCTGAAACTAGGCGTTCCGAACATCGAGATGCACATCTACGGCAACGGCCCGCACGCCGGCGGACTCACCGACCGCAACGGAACGCCATTCGGCACCTGGCATCTGCGTTTTATCGATTGGTTCCGCGATCTTGGTTTCCTACAGCCGCCAGGCGTCGTCACCAAGGCGGCGAAAGATTCCGAGGCCTTCGTCAACGCGCCGCCCCGAGCGCCGCGCGGCCAGGGCCGCCGCAGTCCTGGAGGCGGAGGGTAAGGCCGTCCTCCGGCGGCGCCTGGCGACTAGCGGAAACAAGGAACACGGCAAGCACCCGCTGAGTTCGCCCTTGCTAGCATGAAAGCTCATGGACTTGAAGGGCAAACGCATCGCCGTTCTCACCGAAGAGAAGTACGAAGACCTCGAGCTTTGGTACCCCGTGCTGCGCCTTAAAGAAGCCAGCGCCGAGGTCGTGCTAGTCGGCTCCAAGGCCGACCACGTCTACTCCAGCAAGCACGGTTACCCGGCCAAGTCCGAGCGCGCCGTCGGGGACATTAAGTCCGAGGATTTCGACGGCTGCGTCGTGCCTGGCGGGTTCTCTCCCGACTATATGCGCCGCGACCCGGCCTTCCGTGAATTCGTCCGCGAAATGGTCGACGAAGGCAAGCCCGTCGCGGCCATCTGCCACGGCCCCTGGATGCTCTGTTCGGCCAAGGTCTTGCAAGGCCGCCGTGCGACGTCCTTTTTCTCGATCCGTGATGACATGGAAAACGCGGGCGCCAAGTGGGTCGATGAAGAGGTGGTCGTGGACGGCCCGATCATCACTTCGCGATCACCGAAGGACCTGATCCCTTTTACTCTCGCCTTCATGAAAGCGCTATAGGGGAGCGATGAGGCGAGTACGACGGCTCTACTGCTGGCTGCCGTTTGTTTGCATAGCCTCGCTCGTTCTAACGGCCGTCGGTTGTTCGGCGCAGCCCAGTGAGGTCTCGCTTGAGTTCCTGGCAGACTTTAACGTCCCCAGCGGCATTGCTTTCGCACAACTGGCCGAACCTCGGTCTCAAGTTGCTGTCACCGTTCCCGCCGAGGCTGCGACGACGCGCGCGGAATCTCTTCAACGCAAGGTGGATGGCGATTTCGGCGGCATCTCTGCGCTTGCCTACGACCCATCCTCCCGGCTGCTCTATGGGTTGTCGGATTCCACAAACCTGCGCATTTTTGTCATGACCATCGACCTTTCGGCCCGGTCTTTGCGGGCGGCGCCCGAAACCGTCCTGCCCCTGGTCGATGCCGCTGGCGCCCCTATCCCGATATGGACGCTCGATCCCGAAGGCTTAGCCGTCGACTCGAACGGCGAGTTGCTTGTGGCCTCGGAGGGATATGCGAATCGCGACCCGCGCGTCGACCCAGGTATCTTCCGCTTCGGCCGCGACGGCCGTCTGCTCGGCAGTTTGCCGATGCCGTCCTACTACTTGCCGCGGGGCGAAACTGGCGTGCGGCACAACGTAGCCTTCGAAGGCCTCAGCCTGAGTCCTGACGGCGACTCTCTGCTGGCCGCCATGGAGCGCAACTTGAAGCAGGATGATGACTGTGAGGCCGATACCGGCTGCCTCGTGCGCATCTTGCGCTACCGGAGGGAAACCGGCGGCTGGCAAGTCGTCGCGGAGTATTTTTATCGCACCGACTCCTCCA
Source organism: uncultured Bryobacterales bacterium (assembly GCA_964649285.1). GTDB lineage: Bacteria > Acidobacteriota > Terriglobia > Bryobacterales > UBA6623 > CAMPKL01. Next base: position 25,589 of record CAZYOX010000002.1, read on the forward strand.
TCGTCAGCAGCCTCGGCTTGGCCGAACTGCTCTGGATCAACGACGATACCGCACTTACTCTAGAGAGGGGCTTTGAGCGCCTGGATGACGGCTCGACATTGCAGACGATCCGCATTTATCAGATCACATTGCCCGATCGGCTCTCCCAAAGCGAAGGCGAAAGGCCCTTGCCCAAGCGCCTCGTACTCGACTTGGACTCGGTGAAGGATCGTTTCAGCGAAGGCTTTCGCCGCCTGGATAACTACGAAGGCCTGTCGCTCGGTCCGCAACTCCCGAATGGCGACCGTACTCTGCTGGTCATCAGCGATGACAACTACAACAACCAGCAGCGCACGAGTCTGCTGGCCTTCCGCATCGTCGAACGTTAGGCGGGTTGATCCGCGCGGATCCCAATGAGCCCCAACCGATTCGTCAGTCTCACTGGGTTACCCTCGGCATCCGTCAATTGGCGTGGCGGATCGCTCTCTTGGGTTAGCAGCGAGACCGTGACCAGAGCGACGATGCCGCCTGCCATGCCCAGCACGTCCGCCGCCGCCTCGGGAAGCCAAACGAGGGCTAGAACCCAGCAGGTGGCGCCACTATAGAGCGATGCCAGCGCGCCCGTCTTATTGGCCTTCGGCCACCAAACGGCGGCGATCAACGGCACGACCATTGCCACCAGTTCCAGCGAGAATGCATCCAGCATCAATTCATAGACGGTCCCCGCCCACAGGGCGATGGCCAGCGATAACACTCCGAGCACCGGCACAGACCAGCGAGCGACCGCCAACCTCTGCTCGTCGCTGATGTCCGGCTTAATCATCGGCGCGATGTTTTCGGCCATCACCGAGGCTGGAGCGAGCAACGCCGAATCCGCGCTGCTCATAATCGCCGACAACAGCGCGCCCACAAACACGGCCTGCATCAGAGGCGACAGCAACCGCAGCGCCAGCTCCGGTACGATGTGCTCCGGATCAGCCAAGCCAGGCATCAGCAATGCTCCGGCAATCCCCAAGAAAACAGGAATGAGGCCGAACGTGAGATAGCCGACGCCGGCCAGATAACAGGCGTTCTGCGCGACCGCCTCATTGCGGCTCGAAAGAGCGCGCTGCATCAGATCCTGCCCCGTCAGCGAACCGATGCCAATCACCAACCAGGCGCTCAAGTAATGGCTCCACTCATAGAAGCCGTTCCCCGACGGTAGGAATCGCAACGATGCCGCATCCACGGCCGCCGTAAGCTTGTCCCACCCGCCGAACTCTCCGACGACCTCCGGGACCATCAGCACCAGGCCAATCAACATCAACACCATCTGTGCGGCATCGGTTAATGCGACGGCCCACATTCCGCCCGCCGTCGTGTAAGCCAACACAATCGTCGTAGCCAGCACGATGCCCAGCCATTCCGGCATGCCAGTGAGCATGTGCAAGATGAACCCGAAGGCCACGAGTTGCGCCCCGATCCAACCGACAAATGCCACTAACTGCGTGACGGCCGCGATGACCGTTGCGTGGCGTCCGTACTTGATCTCAAACAGGTCGATGATCGTCAGCAAACGCATGCGGCGCAGAATGCGGACGAAGAACATCCCCGCGATGAACAGACACAGGCCTGCCCCAAAAGGATCGGCGATCGTCGCGTAGAGGCCCCCCGAATAGGCCGCTCCGGCCGCGCCCATGATCGTCCCGGCGCCCATCCATGTCGCCAACAGCGTCGACGCCGCAAGCGGGAGCGACAACCCGCGCCCGGCGACGATGAAGTCTGTCTTTGTTTTGGAGCGGCCTGCCGCCAATGCGCCGATCGCCAGCATGGCGACCAGATAAATCCCGACGCCCGTGAGAATGACGCCTTGCCCCTCCATTTCCGGGCGCTAGATCCCTAGCTTCTTGCAAATCCCGTCAACGCGCCGCTTCACGTCGGCATCCATCTCCAACACGTCCGGCCAGGGCCGCTGGAACCCTTCTTCGGGCCACTTCTTGGTCGCGTCGATGCCCATCTTCGAACCGAAATTCGCCAAGCGGCTCGAGTGGTCCAGCGAATCGATCGGCCCCATCGTGAATTGGATGTCGCGTTCAGGGTCGATGTTGTTCAGCGCCTTCCAGGCCACTTCGCTGTAGTTCTGCACGTCCACGTCGTGATCCACCACAACGATGCACTTGGTGAACATCGCCTGCCCCAGGCCCCAAATCGAGTTCATCACTTTGCGCGCCTGGCCCGGATACGACTTGCGTATCGAAATCAACATCAAGTTGTGGAAGATGCCTTCCGCCGGCATGGCCATGTCGACGACTTCGGGCAACTGCAAACGCATCAGCGGCAAAAAGACCCGCTCGATCGTCTTGCCCATGTAGTAGTCCTCCATCGGCGGCGGCCCGACAATCGTCGTCGCGTAAATCGGATCCTTGCGGTGCGTGATGCAAGTGATGTGGAACACCGGGTACTCATCGGCTAACGAATAGAACCCGGTGTGGTCGCCAAACGGTCCTTCCGTGCGCGTCTCTCCCAATTCCACATAGCCCTCAAGAATAATCTCGGCATTGGCCGGAACGTCGATATCGACCGTCTCGCACTTCACCATCTCGACCGACTTCGAACGCATGAAGCCGGCGAACAGCATCTCATCCAAATCTGGCGGCAGCGGCAGAATCGCCGAGAACATCGTCGCCGGGTCCGCGCCGATGGCCACGGCCACTTCCATGCGCGTCTCCTTGCCCTCGGCCTTCCTCCGCCGGTAGTGCTCCGCGCCCTGCTTATGCGTCTGCCAGTGCATGCCGGTGGTTTGCCCGTCATAAACCTGCATGCGATACATGCCGCAATTGCGTTTGCCGTTGAGCGGGTTCTTCGAGAAGACCAGCGGCAGCGTAATGAACCGACCGGCATCCTGGGGCCAACACTTCAATACGGGGAAATGCGCCAGGTCGAAGTCACTCTTGCGAACCACTTCTTTGCAGGGACCGGTGGAAACATCCTTGGGGAAGAAGCTGCCGACTTCAGCCAGCTTGGGCAACATCTTCAACTTGCCGATCAGCCCCTCGGGCTTCTTGAGTTCGATGAGTTCCGCGATGCGCCCGGCGACTTCATCGATATCGTCGACCTGCAAGGCCAGCTTCATCTTGCTCATCGAGGCGAACGCGTTGATCAGCACAGGGATCTTCGACCCGCGCGGATTCTCGAACAGCAACGCCGGTCCGCCGGCCTTTACCGCACGGTCAGCGATCTCGGTGATCTCCAACACCGGATCGACTTCCTCCTTCACCCTTTTCAACTCGCCGGCTTTCTCCAGCGCACGAATGAACTCTCGCAAATCGGCATAGGCCATAAGCCCCCATTGTAGAGACCTCAGGGCCGCGTATAATAAGTCGCGCCAACGACATGAGACGATTCACCTTCGCTGCTATCTCCCTGACCTTTTTCTTGGCTGCCTGTCAGTCCCAATCGACGGCCCAAAACCCGCCTCAGAGGCCTGCGATCAAAGCCCTCATCGTGGACGGCCAAAGCTCCATCTATCACAAGGACTGGGCGGAAAGGACAGCGGCGATGAAGCAGATGCTTGAGCAAGCCGGCATCTTCACCGTCGACGTCGCCACCAGCCCGGCGATCGGCGAAGACAACAGCCAGTTCCTGCCGAAGTTCGCCGATTACGACGTGGTAATCGTGAACTACGAGGGCGACTACTGGTCCGATGCCATGCAAAAGGCCTTTGAGGAATACATGTCCGGCGGCGGCGGGCTCGTCACCGTCCACGCCACCGACAACGCCTTTCCCGACTGGAAGGCTTGGAACGAGATGATTGGCGTAGGCGGCTGGGGCGGGCGCACCGCGGAGAACGGCGGCGTCATCCGCAGCCGCGGCGAGTCGGACGGGGCCTACTTGCGCTTGCGCGAAGGCAAGTGGATAAGGGATACCACGTACACCGGCCGGGCGGGTTCGCACGGCAGCCGCCACCGCTTCAAGATGGAAACGCAAGCTCCCGAACACCCCGTGATGAAAGGTTTGCCTGCCGCTTGGGTGAACGACGCCGAAGATGAGCTATACGATCAGATGCGGGGGCCGGCGGAAAACGTCACCGTTCTCGCCGCCGCGTACTCGGACCCCGCAACGTACTCCGATCCCTCGCGGGCGCCCAAAGAGCATGAGCCGATCCTGATGGCTATCTCCTACGGTGAAGGCCGCGTCTTCCATACGACGCTCGGCCATAACGTTGCCGCCATGGGCGCTGCGTTCAAGGGAACCTTCCAACGCGGCGTCGAGTGGGCCGCCACTGGCGCCGTCACCCAAGAAGTTCCGGCGGACTTCCCGCCTGCCGCAAACACACCTTAAGTTTTCGCGCCGTGCGCTGGTTCACGCCCAGGCATCAAGAGAGCCTCCGTTCTGACGGTTATGCCGTCTTCCACGGAGTCATTCCTCCCGACCTCGTCGATCGGGCGGCTCGCGAGATTGCGAGCTTTGTCGGCGCCGACATCGACGACCCTTCCACCTGGTATAGCGATCACCTGATCAATCGCGGAGTCATTCCCGTGCACCATGCTCAGGTCTTGTGGGACATTCGGCAGCATCCTAATGTTCACGGCGTCTACTCGGAGATCCATGGCACGCACAAGCTCATGGTCGACATCAATCGATGTTGCTTCCACCCACCTCGTCATCCGGATTGGCCCGGAGCGGGTCCCGGCGAGATTCACTGGGATATCGACCCAAGAGTTCCGACCGTTGGCTGGATGCAGGGCGTGGTCTTGCTGAGCGACGTGGAAAGAAACGGCGGCGGGTTTCAGTGCGTGCCGCAGATCTACCGGCGCCTCGACGACTGGCTCGATGAGAACGCGCAGGCCGACGATTTCGATTTCTTCAACCCGGGGATTTCCTTCGATGAGGCGATACACGTGGAGGGCAGGGCAGGAGACCTGATCGTTTGGTGTACGCTTTTACCCCATGGCCCTGCGCCGAATTTCTCCCAGCGCCCGCGCATCGCTCAGTTCCTCTCCATGGGCAGGATCAGCACGAACGCAGAGCTCATGCAACGCGTCGCAAATTGGTGCATCGAGAAGCGCGCGCCGGACATTTGGCGCGGCTGGCCTTACCAGCACGACCCCGAGCCTGGGCCTCCGGTCCAGCTAACATGCCTCGGCCGCCGGCTCGTCGGCATGGATCCCTGGCCCGACGACCCCGGAGCCCTTACTGCACGCGGTTGACCGTTGAAGGTCCGAGGGAGCGCTACGTCCCTCGCATACCCTTCGCAGACTTCCGGCTTTGACCGATCGCAAACGTCTTCAGGGAGAGCGATTAGGGCAGGGAGTTGTCGCCGGGAGGGCCGCTCGTCTCTTTGTCACTAAACCGTAACACTCGCATGGGACAATCCTAGCTTCGTAATGCCATTGCGGCGAAGGGGAGATCCTCGCAAAAACCGGCGGCGCGGCATCGTTTCTGGAGTACGTAGATTTTGAACGAGGCGCAACCGGGAGTCCGAATGCCGGCCGCGGGAGAAGATCCAGAACAAGGTGAGACGGCGGCGAGCGGAGAGGAGGACTCCTGTCAAGGCAAACACCCAAATGAAGATGTGCTTTTCTTTACGAGGTTAGTGTGTGGATCTTTTTGAACTCTCCCTGGGCGTAATCGGCGGTATAGCGCTTTTCCTGGCCGGAATCGACATGTTGGCCTCCGGGTTCGAATCCCTGGCGGCCAAGCGCGTCAAGAACCTCATCGCCCGCTGCACCAAGACTCCCTTGATGGGCGTGGGAACGGGAGCGGTCGCATGCACCGTATTGGACTCGTCGTCGGTCACCATCATTATGGTGATCGCCATGATCGAGGGCGGTCTGATGAGCTTCCAGCAGGCCCTGGGCGTGGTGATGGGCGCCAATATAGGGACGACCGTCGGTAGCCAGATCATTGCATTTGAAATCAGCCGTTATGCGCCGATTGCCATGGCTGCTGGGCTGTTCCTACGTCTGGCGGGGAAGACCAAGCGGTGGAAGCGGATCGGCCGCGTGATTCTAGGCTTTGGCCTGTTGTTCTTCGGGTTGGAATACTTGGGCGACGCCGCAGCGCCGATCAAGAATGACCCTGTGTGGATGGCCTGGCTATCTAGTTTGGGTGAGCAGCCGCTGATGGGCGCCGCGGTGGGCTGCCTATTCACATTGGTGATCCAATCTTCTTCGGCGACGGTGGGGATGGCCATCGCCCTGGCGAGCGAAGGGCTCATCCCGCTTGGCGCGGGCGTGGCGATCATGCTTGGCGCGGAGATCGGCACCGTCTCGGATACGCTTCTGGCGACCATTGGACGCTCTCGCGAGGCCGTTCGTACGGCGGTGTTCCATCTTTTCTTCAATGTGACGACGGTGATTTTAGGCCTGTTGCTCATTGGTCAGCTGGCGGACCTATCGCGGATGTTGACGCCGGGTGGTACGGTGGGCCGGCACATCGCGAACGCACACGTGATGTTCAACGTTTTAGGAGTGCTGCTGTTCATCGGCATTATCCCGGCCGTGTCGAGGTTCCTGCACTGGCTGATTCCGGCATCCGCCAAGGTTCGGAAGGAAACGAGCGTGGACGAAGAAGCGACGGCCGTCGTCGCGAGTTGAGTCCGGCCTTGTATGGGAGCGGGCTACTGCTCGTCGGGCGCCAGGCCAAGTTTGCGGGCTAGGCGATAGCCCCTCCATTGGTGGAGTTTGTCGACTTGCGCTTGCAGGCGCTGGGCCCACTCGGAGCGCTCGATGACGCGAGCCTCGAGTTCGCTGATTGCGGCGGCGGCGGCGGCGATTTCGGCATCGCGTGACTGCGCCCAAGAGATTTTCTCGGCCAGGTCGGCTTCCATGCGGCGGATCGCCTCTTGGGCTTTGTCGTGCTCTTCTTGGTTGGTTTTGGCCAGGGCTTCCAGCTCTGCGGTCGCCTTCGCCAGCCAGTCGTTTTTCGTCTTAAGCTCTTGCTCCAACAAGGCTACGTGTCGCTCGCGTTCGCGCAGCACATTGCCCGAGCTGGGCACATAAAGAAACGCAGGGGCGCCGAATTGCGGCTGCCCCGAGCAGACGGCCAGGAAGAAATGCGCGTCCTGCGGATTCGGCGGATCGCCGCCCATCACGGTGCGAACGCCTTGCATCGCGGGGGTGCGAAAGGAAATGGCCTGCGTATGGTTCTCGAGGAACAAGGTCACATGCGGGAAGACGGCTTCGAGCTCTTGCTTGTACTCGTCATAGTCGAACTCATGCACGTGATAGGGATTCGGCTCGGCCCGCGACTCCTGGTAGTAGACGCGGTTGGGCGTCGAGACCAGCAACTGGCCGGAGTCGATCAGCACGCGGCGAGCTTCGCGGAGAAAAGCTTTCCAATCGGGGAGATGCTCGATGACCTCAAAGGCCGTGATGAGATCGAACGAGTCGTCACGAAACGGCAAGGCGGAACAGTCGGCCTGCCCGAAGGAGGCCTTGCCCCCGGCATACTCGCGGCGGGCCCAGTCGAGGGTTTCGTAGGAAAAGTCGATGCCGCAAGCGGATTCAGCGCGCTGGGCGAGCAACACCGTGCCGTAGCCGGCGCCGCAGCCAGCATCGAGAACACGGCGTCCGCTGGCCAGCGTTTCGGCGAAACGATAACGGGCCAGATGTTCGTTGAACAGGTCGGGGTCGGTTTTCCCGGGGATGACGCGTTCGCCTGTAAACTCCATCACTGCGCTGGCTTACGCGCGATGATCGCATAGTCGAGGCCGCCAAAGAACTTTTGCCGGAAGGCGGCGGTCTGGGGCAGCTCGTCCAGAGCCCGGAGTTCGGGGATCACTTCGGGCGCAGGGTGACGCTCGATGATCTCGATCTCCATGAAACCCGACTCCCGCAAATGGAAGTGCATGCGGGCGAAAGGCACGGGCGCGCGATGGGTGGGATCAAGGTAAAAGTCGCCGGCGAAGATAGCTAAGCACGCTGGGTTGGGCGTCTCGAAGGCGATGACGCCGCCGGGGCGAAGCTTGCGGTAACAAAGATCAGACAGGTCTTGCAGGCGAAGCGGCGCGAGATGCTCGATGACGTGGGCGCACATGATGCCATCCCAGGAATCGTCTTGCTGACGAGCAAGAAATTCAAAGATGTCGGCGCGCTCGACGGCGATGTTTTTCTCCCTGCAGGCGGCAAGGGCGGTGGCGTCTAAGTCGACGCCCAGGACTTCGGCGCCTCGGTCGCGCAACTCGCCGAGAAACTCGCCGCGGCCGCAGCCGAGGTCGACGACTCGCGGCAGACCGGCGAAGTAGGGAAGGTAGAACGCCTGGTTGACCGAGACATACTCTTCATCACCGCGGAATCGTTCCTCAAACGAGGCGTAATCGAATGTGGACGCTGACGGCGGAGGGGCCGAGGCGACGGCGGTGGTCACCGAGGCGGTCTCGACCGGCTCGCCGCCCGAGGCCGCGAACTTGCGGCGAATAGTGCGCAACTCGGTATGAATTTGGCGTTCGTGTTCGAGTTTCAGGCGCTCGAGATCGCCCCATAACTTTGCTTGAATTTCTTCGGAGGCCCTTCTTAGAGCGATCGTGTACTCTTCGTGGACAGCGACGTCGCGGCGCCGCGAGGCCGTCTCGACGGTGCGCAGAATCTGCAGCGTGCGCATCTCCATCTTGCTGTGCGCCTCCCGCAGCTCTTCCATCCAGATCTGCGCCTTGCGGACGTCGGCGATCTCTTGCATCGCTTTACGAGTCGCTTGATAGAGGGTCTCGTTCTGCTCGGCCATGGCGCGCGTGTTGCGATCCATGTAATCAATGACGGACTGATTGAACTCGATCTGGCCCCGAACGAACCAGCCTAAGCCACGGGCGATGCCGCGCTTGGTCGCTTGGATGAGGCTGTTGATCAGGCCGCCCGTGCGGGGATTGACCTGGCCGATGTAGACGGACCGAGCTTCGGCGACGTCACGCGAGGTGATGAGGGGCTCCACTGAGAGCCGTACCGGATCGTCGATCACGGCGTCGGCCGCTCTTTTGTGGCGCTGCCGGACCCGGCGGCGGATCTCTTCTACCGCCTCGGCGACTTCTTCCGGGGACATTCCTATAACTTACACTGTGGCGGGTCGGCTATAAGGCTACAATGCCCAAGGCTGGACTTGTTGCGTAGGGCCGGAGGTTGCGGGCGGACAGCTAACTTCAGGAAAACTAAGCGATTTATCCGGCCCGCGGGCGAGTGTGGGACTCCTGCTGAAGGGCTAAGGCGAATTCGGGAGGAGAATCCTAGGAACAGCGGAGAGTATATATCGAGGAGCGTATCGTTGAATGGGCGTGGAGGGACCGTATATTCTACGGTCCCATGTGATTTTTGCGCTCTCGTTTAGGGCGCGCAGGGAACGAGACTTGAGCGGCGCCATGATGAATCGGACGAACTGGATTCTGTTGACACTTGTCCTAATAATTCCATCTTGGAGTCAGGCTCAGATCCCGGGCCAGCCTCCCGTGGAAGCTTGTAAGCCCGGGAACTTCGCGGTCATCGGCTATCCCGACGAATTTGGGCCAAGGACGTCCCCGAGCTTTGACGTGCTGATCGACGAGCGTTTTCGCGGCAACTTCTTGACGCAGAACCGCACCTGGATCAACGAGATTGTCGCCTCGGTGAACAAGTGGAACGACGTCTCGGACACGACATGGAAATTCCGCATTGCGGGGATGACGGAGGAGGAGCCGAGCGCGATTGACGGTAAGCTGACGATCGCTGCTTGCGGAGCTGATTTTGGGTGTCCGACAACGCGGCCGCCCTCACCTCCCGGCGGACCGGGCGGCGGAGTGATTGACTTCCGCGCTTCGACGCTCGCCGTCACCCTGATTTCGCAGGACCTCACGTTGCAGAGAGCCGTTAAGGACTCGGATATCTTCTTCAATCCGTCGATGCCGTTCGGCGTGAACCCGACTTCGGGAGAGATCGATTTCGAGACCGTGCTGATGCACGAGTTGGGTCACTCGTTGGGGTTAGACCATAACGACAACTGCGTGGTGGGCCGTACGGTGATGGAGTCGGTCGTCGATCTGCAGGAGCTACGCAGGGACCTGTCGAGTTCGGAGCAGGAAGGCGTTCGCTTCTTGTATCCGACCGGCGATTCGGCCTCGATTCGAGTTTTTGACAGCGATAGGAACGTGCACTTCGACGCCGAGGTTGACGGTTTCGCTCCGTTTGGGCAAGAAGTCCATATCTATGGCCACCAAGGGCAACCGTTCACTGTGACAACGTCAGCTCCTTGGGTGAGCGTCGATTCGCCTACCGGCATGTTCGATGCTCAACAGCACCTGCAGATTCTGGTCGACCAGAGCGGCATGCCAGTCGGGGACTACACGGCGACGGTTACGGTCGCCTCGGCGGGAATGCCGGGCCCTCCGGCGACGATCGAGGTCTCGATGTCCGTCGTGCCGAAAACCGTGGAAGTGGGTTTCCCGGAATTGACGAGCGCCGGGACGGTAAACGGCGCGAACTATCGGTCGCACGATCTCGCGCCGGGCTCGCTGATCACATTGTTTGGACAGAAGTTTTCTACGGAAACAGCGAGCTCTGCCGGATTTCCGCTGCCGACCACGCTGGCCGGCGTACGGGTGCTCTTCAACGGCGTTCCCGCTCCGCTGCTCTACGTGTCGCCCACGCAGATCAATGCGGTGGTTCCCGCGGATGCGTTGCTGGGCAGCGGCGGCGTCATCATCCAGAACGGACTAGGCCAGAACGAGCAGGTTGCGGTCACGATTACCGAGACGGCTCCGGAGCTGTTTGTTTGGGATTCAGGCGACGCTATCGCGTTTAACGAAGACGGCACGATGAACGGCGAGGCGAACCCCGCACCGGCGGGCAGCGTCATCACCGTCTATCTGACTGGCGTGGGTCCGGTGGATCCGCCGGTACCGACCGGGAGCGCCGCCGGAAGCCAACCGCTTTCGGTATCGACAGCGGACTATTCGGCCCAAGTGGGCGGCGAGCCGGCCGTGGTGGAGTGGCTGGGCATGGCTCCGGGCTATTCTGGACTCGGCCAGGCGAACATACGGATTCCTGAAGGCGTGACGGGGCG
>CAZYOX010000002.1:36581-42947 GCA_964649285.1 uncultured Bryobacterales bacterium
CTGGAGATCCTCTTGTTCATTAACGGCGATGGCACAAACTCCAACGTCACGGTGCAGTAAGGAAAAGAGAAAGGCGACCTGAAACTCATCAAGAACCTTTTCGTTGCTCTTGTACTCATCACGGCAGTGGAGTTGCTGGACGCTTCAACCGTCCTTCAGCTCAATTTCGATGAGCTCAGCCGCGCCTCCAACAGCGTGGTCGCAGGCCGAGTCACCGCTATCAAGGCGAGCCAGGATGCAAACGGATACATCTACTCGACGGTGACGATACAGGTCGCCGAAGCCGTACCGCAGACGCTGGTTGGAACAGACTACGTTTTCCGCATGATCGGCGGCACGCTGAACGGTCAGAGCACCTATATCGAAGGCATGCCGAAATTCGCGGTGGGCGATGGGCTGATTCTGTTCCTGAACGAATCCACGGACAGCGCGATGGGCCCGACGGTCGGACTTTGGCAAGGAGTATTTCACCTGGATTCAGCCGCCGGCGTCAGCGATAGTTCACGCCAGCTTGTGCTGGGAATCGAGAACGCGCGTTTGATGCGTGCCGCTCCCACGAGCGTAGGGGCGGGAGTCGGGGCCGCCGCGAGCGACGCCAGCGCCGTAAAGGCGATGAATGTGAGCAGCTTCATGGACGCTGTTCGCGCGGCGCGTTCGCGATAGGCGAAACGAGAGCCCGGAGACAACGCCGCCTGGCTAGAGGCCTTGGGCGGCGTTTCCCGTTTGCCGCTGTAGACTAGGCCATGGGGCTGGTTGTGCGGGCGGTAACACGGTGATCTTGGCAGCCATTACGGACCGCAAGAGTCTAGGAGCGGAGCCGCTGTCGTTCATCGAGAGGGCGTTGGCCTCTGGTATTGATTGGGTACAGATCCGCGAGAAAGATCTTTCCGGACAGGCGTTGTTTGCCCTGTGCCGGCGAGCGGTCGAACTCCCCAATCCGCGAGGAACGAAGCTGTTCGTGAATGGCCGCGCCGACGTTGCGCTGGGGGCCGGGCTGGATGGAGTGCATCTGCCTTCCGACGCGCCGGCGCCGGCCGATTTTCGCTTGTGCGTGGGCACGGCAGTGCGCATTGGCGTGTCCTGTCACAACTTGGAAGAGCTGAGGGCTGCGGAGCGCGCAGGCGCGGATTATGCGTTCTATTCGCCGATTTTCGAGTCCGCTTCCAAGCCCGGTTATGGACCCGCTCTCGGGCTAGACGCGCTGGCGCGGGCTTGCGCATCGGTGAAGATTCCGGTGCTCGCCCTCGGCGGCGTCTCGCTAGAGAATGCTCGTGAATGCATGGCCGCAGGCGCCGCGGGAGTGGCCGGCATTTCGCTATTTCAGGATGCAAAGGACCTGCGGGACGTCGCCGCCCAATTGAGGCGTTAGCAATGACGCGTGCCTGGATCGCCGCATTCCTGATGACGGGCGTACTGGCCTTCGCGCAGTCTTATCGCCCGTGGCCGGAAGCGGACTTCGGCAATGCGCGAGTGCGTCGCGTCGAGGCCCCGGAGATCTATCCCGAGGGCTTGCCTGATCATCGTTCCGCGCTGTCGCTTACAGTCGTCTTACTCGACAAGACGAATTGGACAGAAGAGCGAGCGATTCGCCATTTGCGCAAGACAGCCGCTATCTTCGCCGCATGCGGCATTGTGTTGGATGACGTCCAGTTAGCGCGGGGCCGGGGGCCGGAAGGACGTCATGACTTGGATATGACCGCTCTGTACCCGGGCGCCGATATGCCCGCAGATGTTGTTGATTTCTCCGCGCGCGTGCCGGCGGGAGCGCCTTGGCCTCGAGTGTTCCTTGTGGGAAGGTTGTTGGGCGACACGGTGGTGGCGAGATCCTATCAACAGGGCGCGGTAGAGGATGAAGAATCCCGCCGGTTCCCCTATATGAACACCGCTTGGATCGCCTACCGCGCTCACTGGGAGGAACGGGCGGAAGAGGAGTACTCCTCGTTGGCGCATGAGTTGGCGCACGTCTTGTGCCGATGCGGCCATACGGGCGGCGAGCGTCGGCACCTGCTGCACGAGAAACGCAACTTTCTGGGCGCCGCGGTGCTCGAAGAAGACTGCCGCAGGATGCAATTAAGTCCCTTGCTGCAGCATTGATGAAGGTCGTTTCCAGATCTTTCTAATTCTCTGTAACTCACGTAATGAAAACTAGTTACGGAGAGCAATGATTTCTATATCCCCGATAAAAAATATCTTCTTGTGCCCTGTGAAAGGCGCCGTTAGATTGGGGTGGAAGGCAGCTGCGGAGACACCTCAGCTGATTTCGAATTCTCTGGCCGGCGCTCCACGACGCGTGCTGACTGAGATTGATTCTTGCATCGAGCAAGCGATCTCACCAGAGCAGGTTAGGCCAACACGTCCATGTTGGTCGATGCCGTCGAAACTTCCGGTTGCGCGCTCGCGCTCTTTGGGGCCTTGTTGATTGTTCCGCCGGCTAGGGCGGTTCGGTCCGGCGAATCCAAGGAGGGCAGTGGGGGTAGCGTTGCCGAAAGCGGTCGAATCAAGGAGAGAGAGTGACTATCAGAACACTTCACAGATGGGTCGCCGCAGCGGCGATGATTGCCATGAGCTTCGCGGGGGCAGCACAAGCCCAGACCAGTGAAGCGGAACAGAACGCCGCGCTGCGCACCGAAGTTGAGCAGCTTCGGCAGCGGTTGGAGCGGTTGGAGCAGTTGCTAAGCGAGAAATTGGAAAAAGCGGAAGAGACCGAAGCCGTTGCGGCCCAACCGATCGAAGAAGCCAGCATCAAAGCGGAGGCTGAAAGCAACACTTCGACTTTGCCGAGCGCGCCAACACAGGCGCAGGCGACGGACGACGCCGTGGTTGGACCGGTTTCGACCGGCGGCCCGGCACTCAGCTTCACAGGATTGGTCGATACCTACTACACGTACAACAGCAATGAACCCGAAGACGGCACGAATACGCTGTACTACACCAATCCGAACGCTCGCGGTTTTGGTTTGAATCAGATCAAGTTAGAAATGGATGCGCAGACCTCAAGCGGAGTCGGATTCCGCGGCGACCTGTGGTTTGGTTCCGGCGCGCGTTTGTTCCGCGACGGATTGGAAGAAGGTCCGTTGGAAGACACGATTTACATCCAACAGGCCTATGGCTACTACTCCTGGGACAACGGCGCTCAAGTTGATGTGGGCATGTTCGGCACGATCGCCGGATTGGAAGTGGCGGAGTCGCACCTGAACTGGAACTACACCCGCGGTCTGCTGTGGGCTTGGAATGAGCCGTTCTCTCACACCGGCGCACGGTTCACCATGCCCATTACGGATACGTTCACTGCGCGGGCCATGCTCGTCAACGGATTCGACAACACATTCGACGGAAACCAAGGAAAGAGCTACGGCCTCCAGGGATCCTGGGCTCCGAGCGACCGCTTCAACACGACACTGACCTGGATTCACGGTCCTGAAAACGGACCGGGCGAAGACGGCTGGCAGCGCGACGTATCTTGGAACTTCTACGGCCGCCTGCATGAGAAGTTCGAGATCATGGGCAACTTCGACTACATCTCCAACACGGATCCGAGCGATATCAGCGCGACCTCTTGGGGTCTCGGCGGCTATGCGAGGTACAGCGCGACGGACAAGGTCCGTATCGCCAATCGTTTCGAGTACTTCGACGACATCGAAGCTCGCGCCACGGGCTTCGAGCAGATCCTGAAGGAAAACACGTTGACCTTCGAATTCGCGCCGGAACCGCGCTTCATCACGCGCTTGGAATGGAGACGCGACTGGTCGTCGATCCCCTTCTTCGGATGCCCGGATTGCGGCGGATCTACGCCGGGCTTCGCGACTGATCAAGACACGTTCACGGTCGGCATGATGTGGATCCTCGGACCGGCCGAATAACTGCGTTTGATCTCTAACGGACGACGGCCGCGGGTCCTAGGATCCGCGGCCGCTTCTTCTTTGCGGGCGAAGAGCGCTATGAGTTTCTAGAGGACGCCCGAACAAACGCAACAGAGACGCGACCGTGAGGGAGCGTTGCAACGCTGGGGTAAGCAAGTCGCTACGGCTACGCGCGCGCCGTCGCCAAGCGTCTCAGTAAGATTGCCGGCGCCGCAGCGCTCCCTCACGGTCGCGTCTCTGTTGCGCTAGCCCCGCCGGATTGAACGGATTCAAGAGCCGCTGTCTGCTGAGTCAGCGAAGTAATCGACCCCTCGGGAAAGGCGAGAGCCCACGTCTTAGCGCCTGCGGCGGCCAGATAGGTTGAGCGCGGGATGGTCACCATCACTCCGCCTTTGAACAGCAGGTGTACGCTGTCGACATCTTCGTCGGCGGCTTCCAAATCGAGTACGCAAGCGGAACTTGAGCCATCATGGAACGGCGCGGCGCGAACCTTGTCGGCGTGAACGCAGAAGTCCACGCTGTCGCCGACGCGGCAGCCGCTGAGGAACTCTGTTTGCATCCGCACGCCGGCAGCGGCAATGACCGTGCGCCCTTGTTCCTTGCTGGACTCTTGCACAACGCCGGTCAGGACGGCGCCGGCGCCCATGAGGCGGGCGGCTTCGGCCGAGCGAGGATTCTCGAACGTTTCGCGCGCCGGGCCATGCTGCACGATGCGGCCTTGGGAGAAAAGAAACAACGCATCCGCGAGCGATAACGCCTCGGAAATGTCGTGCGTGATCAGGATCATCGGCAAGCCGAATTGTTGACGCACGCGCCGGAGAACGGCGTGCAGTTCGCGGCGCAGGACGATGTCGAGGCCCTGAGCCGGTTCATCCATCAACAAGAATTCCGGTCCGCTGGCGAGCGTCCGAGCGATGGCGCAACGCTGGCGTTCGCCGCCGGAGATTTCCCTGGGCAGGCGCGCGGCGAGGCCGTCGATGCGGAACTCGCGGAGCAGTTCGTCGACGCGTGCGGCGGCATTGCCGGCCCCGAAGGAGACGTTTTCGCGGACGGTCATGTGCGGGAACAGGGCGTCCTGTTGGAAGAGATAGCCGCAACGCCGATCGCGAGCGGGGACATCGATACCAATTTGAGAGTCGAAGAGGGTGCGCTCGCCCAGATGCACGCGGCCGGCGTCGGGCTTGGAGAAGCCGGCCAAACATTCGAGCGTCAGCGTCTTTCCGGCGCCGCTGGGGCCGAAGAAGATGGATATGCCGTCGGCGGCCTCGAACTCGACGTCGAGGTGGAACGGCTGAGAACCGGGACCGCCAGGAAAACTCTTTTCGATGCGTGCGCGGATGGGCGCGATCACAGGACGCGTCCTTCGCCGGCTTTGCCGATGGCGTAGAGCACCACGATGGCCAGCGCGGACATGACGATCACGAGCGCGGCGGCCAGTTGCGACTGTCCCGATTGCACAGCATCGTAAATGGCCACGGCCATGGTCTGGGTCTTGCCGGGAATGTTGCCGGCGATCATGATGGTGACGCCGAAGTCGCCGAGGGCGCGGGCGAAGGCGAAGACCGCCGCGGCGGCGACGGGACCCTTCGACAGAGGCAGCGTGACGCGGAAGAAAACTCGCCACTCGCTGGCCCCGAGACTGCGGGCGGCATTCTCTAGGTTGCGGCTCACGCCCTCAAACGCAGCGCGGGCGGAACGGATCAGCAACGGGATCGCATGCAGGCAAGCGGCAGCGACGGCGGCCTGCCAGGTGAAGACGAGCGGGCCGCCGAAAAGCGATTCGTACAATTCGCCAAGAGGGCTGGAACGGCCCAGTAATACCAGCAGATAGTAGCCCAGCACAGTAGGCGGGAGCACGATCGGGGCGGTGACGAGGGCTTCGGCGAGATTCCTTCCGCGGAATTGCCAGCGCGTCAAAGCCCAACCCGCCGCCAAGCCGACGCCCAAAGACAGCACGGTCGCAATGGAGGCGACGCGTAGGCTCAGCCAAAGCGGGCTCCAGTCGATGTTACTGAAAGCCGGGAGCATCTAAAAGACTGATTATAAGCGTGATTTGCCCCCGGTCGCCCGCAAACCCTTCTGGACATGAGATTTAGTGAAACCTTGCCACAAGTATGGCATCTAACACTTGACAACATTAGACTAAGATTTGATAATCGAGTTAAGCTAAGGTAGAGAGTCTGGGCCGGTGTGTGTGGCGCCGGGAGCTCGCAAGGAGGAACAGTGGGTAAGATTATCGGCATTGACTTGGGAACGACCAACTCCGTTGTTGCCGTGATGCAGGCGGGACAGCCTACGGTCATCGCGAATCAAGAGGGCGCGAGGACCACGCCGTCCGTGGTGGCATTCACCAAGAGCGGTGAACGATTGGTAGGTCAGGCGGCCAAGCGGCAAGCGGTCACCAATCCGGAGAACACCATTTCTTCGATTAAGCGCTTCATGGGGCGACGCGCGAACGAAGTGACTGAAGAGACCAGGCTGGTCCCGTACACGGTGACCGAAAAGG
>CAZYOX010000003.1:0-35292 GCA_964649285.1 uncultured Bryobacterales bacterium
CTAAAGACGGCAGGCTCTCCTAAGCCACGTTCGTCGAATGCCCCGCTGCCGCCTGGCTCAAGCAGCGGGTTGAGGTGCGATTTTTGCCAAACCACGCCATCGACAGAGCGGGCAATGCCGAGCCGTTGGACGCCGAAACGATTCTGTCCCAGGTAGTAGAGGTAATACTCGGAACCGCAGGCGAATACGTAGGGATCTCCGAGGCTGGACTCGTCCCAGGAGCCAGGGGGGCCGAGTTCGAGTACCGGTTCAGGGAGCTTCGTCCAAGAGACTCCGTCCGAGGACCGGGCGAGCCCGATCTGTGTGCGATTCCGTTGGCCGGCTTGGTACCAGTGCAGAAACCCCGATTCGTCGTGGGCGACCGTGCCGTTGGCGGCGATGTAGTCACCTTCCCAGGTAGCGGCATCGGGCTCGATTAGAGGGTTATCTGGACTCTTTGTCCAGACCAGACCGTCCGGCGAGGTGGCTAGACCGGTTCGCCAAGTCTGGCCGTCGAAGCCTGAGTAAAAATTGAAGAATTCGGAGCCGACGCGAATCACGCTGGGGTTGAGCACGTCGGAATCGTCCCAGGAGCCTGGAACTCCTGGAGAAGGTTGAGGCGCCGCCTCCGAACGCCGGGCGGCGGCCATTGGGTCGAAAGGAATCGTTTCGCCGCAGCCGTTGAGCGAGAAGCGAGCTTGCTTGGGCGCCGAGCATGCGCCAAGCGCTATGACCAGCCCGGCAAGGACCCACAGATGCTTGCGTTTCCGTATCATGCGGGGGAGATTGCAGTGGCCGCCGGTTCGAGAGTAACGCCGCCAAAGTTTCGCGACCTGCGCGTTCGCCCGAAACTGATTGTCCTGCACAACGCCTTCTTCCTTATTCTCGCTTGTGCCGTCTATTACTCGGTAATTCCGTTGGTGGACGAGTATGTGGCGACATCCCGGCAGCAAGAAGCTGATCTGCTGGGCGCTGTGTTCCTGGCCCAGCGCTCCGAGTTGCCCTCCGCGGGCATTCGATCAGAAGACCGCGTGTACGGCTCGGCGGAGCAGATCGGCGTGCCCGAAACGGTGCGCGCTTGGCTCGAAGAGCATCCGAGAGAGATACGCTTGGACCCTGCCTATCCGGGTTTCCTTTATCGATATGACCCGGCGAGCGGTGAATATGGCCGCTTGCGATTTGACGACTCGTCGTTCGAGTTGATCGTTCTGCAGGCGCGCATTAGTTTGTTTACGGCATTGGGAGTGATTTATCTGCTGGCAGTCGGCATGTTGGAGTTCGTGATCATGCCGCGTTATGTGTACCAACCGATTACTGCCCACCTGGATGCCGACCAGGCCGTTCAGGAAGGCAATCGCGCGGAAGAGTTGATCGCCGAGGAGGAGATTCCAGGCGACGAGATCGGCGACATCATGCGTTCGCGCAATGCGACGGTACGCATGCTGCGCGAGAAGGAGGCGAATCTCGAGCGCGCCAAGCAGGGCATGGCGGCTCAGGATCGCCTGGCCACAATCGGTCTGTTGAGCGCCAGCGTGGCCCACGAGCTGAATACTCCGCTCGCCGTAATTGGCGGGTCGGTCGAAAAGTTGCTGGAAACGGTCGACAAACCTGTCGATCAGGAACGGCTGCGGCGCATTCACCGGATGTCGAATCGTCTGCTGCGCATCAGCGAGGGACTGTTGGGCTTCTCGAGAGTACACAAACCGGAAACCCGCGAGCCGGTTGCACTGCGCGCTCTACTGGATGAGGCTTGGGCCTTGTTGGCCATCGATGAACGGGCAGGCAAGATCACCTTCGACAATCGGGTTGAGGCGGCGCTGACCGTGCTTGGCGACTACGATCGTCTGATGCAAGTTTTTGTGAACCTGCTGCGCAACGGCATGCTGGCATTCGAGGACACGGGCCGCATCGTCGTTGCAGCGAGCCCGCTGACGCGAGACGGCCGCGCGTGGATGTCTATTCGTGTTGATGACGACGGCCCGGGAATACCGGAAGACGTCCTGCCAAATATCTTCGAGGCATTCGTCTCGACTCGTCTAGACTCACGCGGCACGGGCCTCGGCCTGACGGTGGCCGAGGGTATCGTGCAGCAGCACGGCGGCAGCATCGTTGCCGAGAATCGGCCGGAGGGCGGCGCACGGCTTGAGGTGCTGCTGCCTGCGGCCTAGATGTTTCCGCGGCCCGCCACCGCCCAGACGTCGACGACTTGATCGCCGCGACAGACGTACATCCGTTCGTAGAGATTCACGGTGGGGTCACAGTGGGAGACGATCAGTTCCAGCTGCTCGCCGAGGCGAACGTCGCGCGCGGCATTCTCCAGGTGGATGCGTCCGTGTTCGTCGCCGTTGAAGCTGTAGGTGGCGCCTTCGATGCCGACGACTTCGGGCAAGGCGTCGTGATCGGTGGCGAAAGACTTGATCCCGGCGTCGATGGTGGCAATGCCGGAGTGGTTCTTGCTGATCACTGTTGCGAGCACGGTAAGCGAAGGTCGAAAGTCATCGTAGACGGCGCCGGACTGGCCGCCGATAGCGCGGTAATCGGCGTCCATGAAGACGTAGGAGCCGACTTGGAGTTCCGTCATGCCGCCTAGCTGGGAATCGATGTTGTAGGTTCCCGTGCTGGCGCCCGACATGATCTCCATCGGCAGACCTGCCTTCTTCATCGCTTCGAAGGAAGCGATCACGGGCAGCATGAAGTCGGCGGAATCCTTCTTGCGTTGAGCCCAGCCGCGTATGTGCGAAGCCGCTCCCGCATAGCCATGAACGCCGCGCAGATTCAGATGGGGCAAACTGTCGACGAGTCGGCCCAGCTCCTCCGCCTTGGCGCCCGGCTCGATTCCGGTGCGCCGCCCGTGAGGGTCGATGTCGATCAGGACGCTGAGGACGATCTTTTTCGCCGCGGCGGCGTCGTTGAGCTCTTTGGCGTGCTCAGGCGAATCGACGACCGACATTGTATCGGGATGCTGTTCGGTCAGCCGAATGAGGCGGGCCATCTTGTTCGCGCCGACCTGTTCGGAGGTGATGAGCAGACCACTGAGTCCGGCGCGGGCCATCGTTTCGGCCTCGCGAATCGTGGCGCAACAGATGCCGATGGCGCCGGCAGCGACTTGCCTGCGGGAGATCTCGGGAATCTTGTGCGTCTTGGCGTGCGGGCGCAGCGAAATTCCGGCCCGTTGGGCGTAAGCGGCCATTTGGCTTACGTTGGCTTCCAGCTTGTCGATGTCGACAACGAGCGCCGGAGTCGGCAGTTCGGCCTTGCTCAATCCGCTGATGCCGCGGTCGCGCCCGATCAACTGCTCGACGCGGTCTAAATCGTAGGTTGGGTAGGTTGCTGAGTGCGGCAAATCGGAACTCCCCGCCCGGCAGACATCGTAGGGCGTTGCCCTACTACTGTATCCGCCTCCCCGGGGAGAAGGAGGAATCGTGCGCTGATTTATTCCTTGCGCGGCAAGATCCAGCCGAAGGCGAACTAGACCGGGTACCTGGGAGCCGCGACGGATCGGTATCCTGGGGGGGTGACGAAGTTAGCGATTCACGGCGGCGAGCCCCAACGGACCGCGCAATTCCCCGCTTGGCCGATCTCGGGCGCACGGGAAGAAGAACTTATTCTCGAAGTCTTGAAGTCGGGACAGTGGGGCGGCTTCCACGAGTTCGTGGGGCAGTTCGAACAGCTCTTTGCCGGAATGCACGACGCGCGTTACGGAGTGGCAGTCGCTAACGGCAGCATCGGCCTTGAGTTGGCTCTGCTGGCTGCGGGCATTGGTCCGGGAGACGAAGTGATCGTTCCCGCGCACAGCTTCATCGCGACCGCGTCGGCGGTTTCGCGAATTGGCGCGACTCCGGTATTCGTCGACATCGGACGCGACAGCTTCAACATGGATCTCGATGCCATGGAGAAGGCTATCAGCGATGACGTCAAAGCGGTTATCCCCGTCCACTTCGCCGGACTGCTTTGCGATGCCGAAGAGTTGATCCGGCTCCAACGCCGCTACAAATTCCGGATTATCGAAGACGCCGCTCATGCACACGGCGCTGAGTGGAACGGCGCGCGGGCGGGCGGCATCGGCGTGGCCGGCGTGTTCAGCTTCCAGAACTCCAAAGCGATGACCGGCGGCGAAGGAGGCATTTTCATTTCCAGCGATGACGAAGTGACCGCGCGAGCCCGCTCGATCGCCAATGGAGGACGCCGTTCGGGCGGCGGCTGGTTTGAGCACTTTGAACTTGGGACGAACCTGCGCATCACCGGTTTCCAGGCTGCTGTTCTGCTTGCCCAACTGGAGCGTCTGCTGGATCAGATACGCGTCCGGCGGGAGAACGCCGACATCGTCCGGGAAGGCCTGTCGCGGATTCCCGGCGTGCATCTGCAAGAGCTGCCTGAAGCGGCGACCGTCCACACCCACTACCTTTTGCCCGGTTGGATCGATGCCGTGGAGTTCGGCGCCGATCGCGATGACTTCGTCAAGGCGCTGGAGGCCGAAGGCGTCCCGATTCGTCCCTTCTATCCGCACCCGCTGTACAAGAACCCTGTGTTCAAGAACAAGGACGTCAAATCGCGCGTCATGGCGTGTCCGGTCGCCGAGGCTGCCGCGAAAGATTCCTTCTGGCTGCCGCAGCGCGTGCTGATGGGCACGGCGGAAGACGCGCAGGATATCGTCCGCGCGGTGGAAAAGATCTACGAGGTTTACAAGCCGAAGAAGACGGCAGGCAAACCGAACTAGGGCTCCTCTGGTATCCTGGCGGCTCTTCCATGCCCAACGGAGCAGAACTTTTCTCGCAGACGCTGAAGCATCTGGGCGTGACCCATGTCTTTACCCTCGTGGGAGATCACCTCAACGAGGCTCTGCAAGTTCTCGACCGCGACGGCTTTCAGATCATCGATACGCGGCACGAGTCGGCGGCTGTACACATGGCCGACGGCTGGGCCAGAATGTCGGGCCGTCTTGCTGTGTCGTTGGTGACCGGCGGCCCGGGACACACCAACTCGATCACCGGCATGGCCGCGGCGCAGGCGACAGGCGTGCCGCTGCTTGCGGTGAGCGGCCAGTCCAACTCGAAGCTGCGCGATCGCAATGCGTTTCAGGATATGGATCAACTTGGCCTGGCGCGATCGGCCGCCAAGTATTGCGCGTCGCCGGCCAGCGCGGACCAGATTCCGTTCTATGTTCGTGAGGCTTATCGGGCTGCGACGACGGGGCGTCCTGGGGCGGCGCACTTGAGCATCGCGGTGGACCACTTCACCGATCAGGTGGAGAAAGTCAGGCCGCTCCCTGGCTCCCTTCTTGAGCATCGGCCCGGGCCCGACCGTGCTGATGTGGCGCGGGTTGTGGAGGCGCTGGGGAAGGCCGAGCGGCCAGCCGTTGTTGCCGGCTCCGGTTGCTTTTGGGCCCAAGCCGGGCAGGCGCTGCAGACGTTCATCGAACGGACACAAGCGCCGTTGTTCACGATTACGCTGGCGCGCGGCTTGGTGTCGGACGAGCATCCGTTGTGTTTCGGCTACGCCGACCCAACGATCAACCGCGGTGCGGAAATCGCGCTGCAGCAAGCCGATGTCGTCCTCGTGCTGGGCAAGCGTCTCGACTACCGGCTGCGTCTGGGCGGCTTGTTCGCGCCGGACGCCAAGGTGATTCAAGTAGATATCCATCCCGAGGAACTGGGTTTGAACCGGGCGCTTGAGGTTGGCCTGAATTGCGATTGCCGGTTAGCGCTCGAAGCGTTGAACGCGGAAATGAATGGACGTGAGCAGCCGGACCGGACGGGCTGGCTGGCAGAAGTCCAGCGAGGCTGCGACGAGTACGCCGCGGAGGTCGAGGAGCGGTCGCGGAAGACAACGCAGCCAATGCACGCGCTGGAGTTCTACAAACAGATGCGCGATTGGCTTCCGGCAGATGCGACGCTTTGCTGGGATGGAGGCGACTTCGTCCATTGGGGGCGTTACATCATGCCCGCACGCCAGCCTGGCCACTGGATGCGTTTGGGCGCCCTCGCGGGACTCGGCGTAGGCTTCCCGATCGGCCTGGCGGCGCAGGTGCTGCGGCCGAAACAGCGCTCAATCGTGGTCACGGGCGACGGCTCGCTAGGCTTTTACTTGGCCGAAATGGACACGGCGGTGCGCTTCAATCTCCCGCTGATCATCATCGTCGGCAACGATGGCGGCTGGGGCGTTGAGCGAGAACTGCAAGAAGGCCGCTACGCAGGCAAGACGGTCGCTTGCGAACTCCGCCGCACGCGTTACGACTTAGTGATGAAAGGCTTCGGCGGCGACGGCGCCCATGTCGAGCGCCCGGAGCAGATTCGGCCCGCTCTCGACCAGGCCTTGAAGAGTGATAAGCCATTTCTTATCAATGTTGAGATTGACGGCGCCGGGTCGCCCTTCACCGAGGCGCAGTTGCGGCCTAAGAAAAACTGACATCAACGGAACAGGGCGCTCGCAGCCTGCGTCTATCTGATTAGGAAACTAACCGCCCCTATAATCAAGGTGCGGCCTGTTTCGCTGCGACGAGGAAGCGCCTGATGATGTTTTTCGATCCGATTTATCTTCTGTTCATCCTGCCTGGCTTGGCTCTCTCGATGTGGGCGAGCTTCAGGACGAAGTCCGCCTTCACGAAGTATTCCAAGATTCGTGCAGCCTCGGGCCTCACCGGGGCGCAAGCAGCCCGGCGGATGCTGGACATTGCCGGTTTGCATGACGTGAAGATTCTGCGTTCGCACGGATTCCTCTCCGATCACTACAACCCGATGAATCGCACGCTCAATCTCTCGCAAGAGGTGTACGATCTGCCGTCTCTGGCGTCGATCGGAGTCGCTTGCCACGAGGCGGGCCACGCGATTCAGCATGCCAAGCACTACAAACCGCTTTGGGTGCGGTCGCTGCTGGTGCCTACCGCCAACATCGGTTCTTCGCTGGGGTATATGGTGATGGCCCTCGGCCTATTTATGTCGGGGCCGGAAGGTCCTGGGTTTATGTTCATGGCCGGCGTAGCGATGTTCTCGGCGGTCATTTTGTTCCAGTTGGTGACCTTGCCGGTGGAGTTTGATGCGACGGCTCGAGCGAAACAGCGTGTATTAGCCGACGGCATCATCACTCCAAGCGAGCGCGTGGGCGTCGACCGCGTATTGAATGCCGCGGCGCTGACTTATATAGCCGCCGCAATCAGTTCGCTGTTGACGTTGCTGTACTTCTTGATGCGCGCCGGTTTGCTCGGCGGCCGTCGCGACTAGTCACGACCAATAACCGACATACATGCCGATCAACCAGCCGGCGGCTGCGGCCGTGATCGGAGACGCTGCGAACGCAGCGATGACGCGAAGCCGTTTCAAGGGGCCGGGCCAGAACGAAACGACTGCTTGCCCGCCGATCGTGCTGAGGAAGGCCAGCGCGGCGAAGTCCGCATGAGCGCACCAGGGGCAATGCGCCGCTCCTGCGTCGTGGATGTTGCAGTGGTCAGCGTAACCGGCCCAGATGAATGCGCAGCCGCACTGGTAGACCATGTGGCACCAGTTGATAAAGAAAATTCCGGTGAATGCGACGGCTCCGCCAAACAGCAGAGCCTTGCTCCAAGGAGCTTTCACAGGCAACAGTATCGCAGCGCTTCGTAGCGCATTGTTATAATCGCCGTTTCTCATGTCACAACCTTTTCGTCTCGACGGCCGCCGCGCGATGGTCACCGGCGGCGCCAGCGGCATCGGCGAGCAAACTGTTCGCGCGCTTGCTCAGGCCGGCGCCCAAGTTCTTATTGCTGATCTCAACAAGCCGGCAGCCGATTCGCTGGCGGCGGAAGTCGGCGGCGGCGCGGCCGGCGTCGCCTTGGACGTAAGCGATCCGGCCTCGGTCGCCGCCGCGTTCTCCAAAATCGACAAGCTCGATTACCTGGTCAACAACGCGGGCGTCGGCAGCGTGGGCACGATCGAGGAATGCGCACACGAAGAATGGAATCGAGTGATGCGGGTCAATATCGATGGGCCCTTCCTGGTCACGCAGGCGGCTCTTCCGTTGTTGCTGGCTTCGCCCCGCGGCGCCGTCGTTAACATCGGCTCGGTGGCCGGTCTAGTCGGGGTGAAGCGTCGCTTCGCCTACTGCGCTTCGAAGGGCGCTGTCGTGGCCATGACTCGCCAACTGGCGGCTGACTACTCGGGAAGGCTGCGCGTCAATTGCATCTGTCCTGGCACGGTGGATACTCCTTTCGTTGAGGCCTACCTCGAGAAGTACCATGCGCACGAGAAAGAGGAAGTTCGGGCGCAATTGAACGCTCGGCAGCCGATCGGCAGGCTGGGCAAGCCGTCGGAGATCGCCCATATGGCGCTCTACCTTTGCTCCGACGAGGCCGAGTTCGTTCACGGTGCAGCGTTGGAAATCGACGGCGGCTGGACCGCGCTTTAACGTCCGGATTCCCAAACGAACGCGGAAAAGCGTTGCGTGGGACGGAACCCCATCTGTTGATAGAGCCTCAGGGCGCCCGTGTTGGACGCCGTGACAGTCAGGCTGGCGGTGTCGCACGAGCAGGACCGCAAAGACAACAATGTCCGGCGCAACAACTCGCGACCGACGCCCACGCCGCGGTCGCGCGGCGAGACGCAAATCTGCGTCACATGACCGGCGTCGTCATCCACCCGCGTCGCCAAGCAGATTCCGCTGACTCTTGAGGCGCCCGGCTGCACAGCCACCCAAGAAGCCGCCGGCAGGAAGGCGCCGCATCCCGTGTGCCGAGTCGTGTTCGAAAGAAAGCGCCGGGCGCCCGCGGCATCTCGGTATTGATCGTTGATCTGACTGTCGTCGTGGCCGCGATAGGCCGAGGCGATCAATTCAGCGGCAGCAGACAGATAGTGTTCGCCCCAAGGGAGGAAGGAGTACATGCCCTGCTCAGGGGCTTCGGACCGGAAGGTCCGCAGTTGATCGCGCATCATGAACCATCGCGGAAAGACGGCAAGGTCCCGTTGAAAAATCTTTTCATGGCCCAGTTCGCCGGCCAGCCCGAGCAATTGACCTTCAACGCGGGAAACGCCAGGGTAGGCTGCCGCAGTCTCTAGGGTTCGCACCAGCAAGGCCCTTTGCGCCACCGGAGCGGGCTTCGCATCGGAGACGAAAATATCGCCGACGAGCGCCTTGTTTTGGTCCAAGACGAAGTAGCAGTAGCCGATGGCAACGCCGGCCCGGACTAGTGCGAATCCGTGGAGCGTGCGGTTGTTGAGGAAGTTCAGAATGGCTTGGGACGAGGAGCTGAAGTCCCAGCTAAACCGCTCCCGCCAGTGCTGTTCCTGCTGTAGAAGCAGGGGACGCAAGTCGGCTCCGCGCAACTCTCGCAAGTCGACGAGCGCAGAATCTAGCGTGGCCCGTGCTGCCGACATCCCGCCAGATTATACCTTTCCGGTCGCG
The DNA here is from genome assembly GCA_964649285.1 of uncultured Bryobacterales bacterium. Classification (GTDB taxonomy): domain Bacteria; phylum Acidobacteriota; class Terriglobia; order Bryobacterales; family UBA6623; genus CAMPKL01. Next base: position 9,349 of record CAZYOX010000003.1, read on the forward strand.
CCGGTCAGTTGGCCCAGGCCGGTTGCCTAAAAGTCGAGTCCGCACGCTCCGACGAATAGCGTGTATCCCCCTTGAGTGCGGAGGAGCCACGCCGCTCGAGCACGTATCCCTGGCCGACTACGGTGTGAATCACCAGATCGGCCCGGACTTCGAGCTTCTTTCGCAGACGGCTCACGTGAACATCCACTGTCCGGGTGCGCGTGTCGTCTCGATAACCCCAGATTCGTTGCAGTAAGTAGGTGCGGGAGAAGCACTTACCAGGATTGCCCTCAAGCAGATCGAACAGTTCCTGCTCCTTTTTGGTCAACCTAGGTGCGCCCTCACTTCCCGCGGATAGTAGTTCAGACATCCCACCTCCAATTCACCCACCCCCTTATTCGCACGAGCGGGCAAAAGGGTTACATGTTCAGTAAATTTTATTGGGATCCGCCGTCGGTAGGTTGCCTGCGGGGAGGATCGCCGGTGAGATGGTAACGTTTGGGGGCCAGAGCACAAGGACGTAGGCGATCACCGCTGTAATATCGGAGGCCATACTCGACATGCCTTCTGACGTCTCCGATGCAGGTGCTTTCTGCTTGGTCGGAATAGTTTTGCCAGAACGAGCGGCTCCCGGCAACAATGTCTAACTTGCTGAATGTCAATAACTTAAGGTTTAAATAGCCGCCTACGGCGCCGGAGGCGATAAGAGCAGACGCGAGCGCCAGGCGGGCTTTCGCCGCCGCTGCGCCCACGGCCACGCCCAGCACCAGATACGCGGCAACCGCGATCCAGGCGGTTGAGGCCGGAGGCCAAGCTGCCGGCAAGCCGTCGGCCAAGGCCGCCGGAAGCACCGCTGCCGCAACAGGGAACAGGCATAGCATGAAAGCCGAAGCGGTCCAAGCCCACACGGGCGCGCTCCGCAACCTCGAGCCGGCGATGAGGCAGAGCGGCGGGATCGCCGGGAGAACGTAACCAGGAAGCTTGTTAGTGGAGACGGAAAACAACACTACCACGCCCAACGCCCAAGCACCGAGGAAATGCATTTTGGGGTTGCCTCGCCATTCGGTCGAGAGGAGGGTCCCGGCTACAAGCGGCGTCCAGGGGGCGAGGCCCAGCAGGACCACCGGCAAATAGAACCACCAGGGCTGCTCGTGTTGTAACTCGGAGCTGACAACCCGCAGTACATGGTGACGCCAGACGAACTCTTCGAGAAATACGGTTCCGTTGCGCCAGTAGCAGAGTCCGTACCAGGGCAAAGTGACGACAGCGAACGGCAACAGAGTTCGCGCTGAAAATAGATCGCGGGCGACCGTTCCAATGCCTCGGTCCCGGCAGACGGGGAGCACCGCCAGCATTCCTATGGCCGGAGCGACCAGGCCCTTGGCCAACATGCCGAGGCCGAGTGCGGCGCCGAACAGCGGCAGCAGGCGCTTGTCTTCCGGGTTCTCGACCCACGGCAGCAGCGCCAGCAGAGCTAGGCTGGTTGCAGCGGTGAGGGGCAGATCGAAGACGCCGACCTGGCTATAAGCAGCCCATCCAGCCGCGGTAGCCAACAGCACTGTGGAGACGTCGGCCTCCTGCTGGCCGAAGGAGCTTCGCACAAGCAGTTGGAAAGCAATCAGAAAGACGAAGCTTGCTAACGCCACCGGCACGCGAATGGCAAGGTCTCCGCCAACTCCAAGACCCTCGCTGAGGGCGCCCATCCAGTAGAGCAGGGCCGGTTTCTCGAACCACGGCTCGCCCCAGAGGCGCGGCGTGACCCAGTCTCCGGATGCCGCCATATCGTGCGCGATCGCCGCATAGCGCGGTTCATCCGGCCCCACCAGGCCCCGATCAGACATCCCGATCCCGTAGATGATCCAACACAATGTCGCCAGCAGAGCCAGGCGGCCGAGATCTTGACGCGTCATCGGGAGGTCTTGCCTAGTTTACGAAGGAACACCCGAGATAAGATGGGGCATTGAGTACCGCTTATATCCAACCCCCCGCCAATCTCACGCTGCTGCCCCCAGGGAAATCGCCGCCCGAGCGCATAGACGCCATCGTGGAGATCCAACAAGGCGGCAGCAACAAGTACGAGTACGATCCCAAGTGCGGGCTGTTCCGCCTCGATCGAGTCCTGTACTCCGCCGTGCACTATCCGATGGCCTACGGGTTCATTCCAGGCACCTTGGCGGACGACGGCGACCCGATGGACATTCTGGTGATGACTCGCTCACCGACATTCACCGGCTGCATCATCGAAGCCAGTCCGATAGGCGTGTTCCGCATGGAGGACGAGAAGGGCGTAGACGAGAAGATCATCTCCATCCCGATCGTCGACCCGCGCTACACCGAGATCAAGTCGCTTGAGGATATGCGCCCGCACTACCTGCGCGAGATTGAGCATTTCTTTAGCATCTACAAAGAGTTAGAGGGGAAGGGGGTCAACATCCTGGGTTGGGAAGGGCGTCAAGGGGCCTACGACACGATCATGGAATCGATTGAAAGGTTCCAGGTCCAGCAAAAGGTCAAGGCCCCGAAGTAGCCTGTTCGGTCGGCGCTGCCCAAGATAAGGGCTTCTTGCTAGGATGATTCAGCTATGACATTGAACCGTCGCCGTTTCCTTCACGTCGCCGGCGTTGGCGGAGGGTTGTCGTGGGCCGGTTGCTCCAGTGCGCCCGAGGAAGCGACGACCCCGGCTCCGACGCTTTTTACCGAGCCCCTTGCCTTCCAGATGTATACCTTGCGCTACATGCTCGCCGAAGGTATCGGCGACATCTTCGAGCGCGCTGCCGCCGCGGGCTATACCGAGATTGAGGGCGTTCAGGCGACAGGCGCCAATGGCGTCGTTGTAGCTTGGGAAGATGTCGCTGACGCGGTTAAGGCCGCCGGATTGAAGCCGGTCAGCAGCCACGTTTCGGTTCCCGTGATTCTCGGGGCCGGGGAGATCGCGGCAGGGCCCAAGACCCTAGAAGAGTCAGCCGAATGGGGCGCTAAGCACGGCTTCTCGTGGCTGGTGATGCCCTATGTGCCGAATGACCAACGAGGCGACAGCCGCGAGCACTACTTGCAACTGGCCGAAAAGCTGAACCATGCCGGCGAGGTCTACAAGGCTGCCGGCATGGGTTTCGCCTATCACAACCACGCCTTCGAGTTTGGGCCCGTGGGCGATTCCACGCCGATGGACGTGCTGCTTGAAGAGACGGACCCAGAGCTGGTGAAGATCGAGTTGGACGTCTTCTGGGCCAGCATCGCCGGACTCGATCCCGCAGAGTGGATCCGTGAGCATCCCGGACGTGCCAGACTGCTGCACCTCAAAGACAAAGCTGCCGGCGCCCCCACGCAGTTCGCTGAGGGCGTGCCGGCGGAAACCTTCAAAGAGGTCGGATCCGGCGTGATCGATTTTCCCAGCTTGCTCGCGGCCGCGGAGGCGGATGGCGTTGCGGCATATGTGGTCGAGCAAGATCAGACGCCGGGCGACGCAGTCGACAGCCTGGCGATGAGCTCCAAGTACTTGCGTAGCGTGGAGGTGTAGCCGTGAGAAAGTTTCTTGTTGTCCTGTCGTTGTTGAGCTGCAGTGCGCCGCTCGTTTACGGACAAGCGGCTACCGGGGCCAATGCCGGCTATCAAACTGCTGAAGGCCGCGCGCGCGTGGCACAATCTCTCGCCAATCCCGAACGAGAGAAGGAACAGAAGCCTCGCGAACTCATTTCCTCGATCGGCGTGGAAGAGGGTGATGTCGTCGCGGACATCGGTACCGGCGTCGGCTTCATGATTCCCTACTTTCTAGAAGTGATTGGGCCCGACGGCAAGGTTTACGCGGAAGACATCCAACAGGACTTCCTCGACCAGGTCGAAGCGCACAAGACGGAACAAGGCTGGACAAATGTGGAGACCATCTTGGGCGGCCAGGTCGATCCCAAGCTGCCTGCCAACTCCCTGGACGTAGCTTTCATTCTCGACGCTTATCACCACTTCGAGAAGCCCACCGAAACCATGCGCGCGATCCGCAGCGCTCTCAAGCCGGACGGCCGCCTCATAGTCGTTGACTTCTATCGTTCGCGTTCGCGCGAAGGCCGCGATCCGGATTGGGCCAAGAACCACATTCGCGCCGATCGCGATGAGTTTCGCGCCGAGATTGAATCAGCCGGCTTGGTCTTCGAGAGAACTTTCGACCACTTGCCGCACCAGTACGCGCTCGTCTTCCGCAAGGGCGACCGCTAACGGCTCGCCGTTAGCGCAATCGGCCCATTGTCCGAGCACGCATACCGCCGCCTTCTTGACTTGGCCGTTTGATTGCACCTGTACGTTCTCGAAACCCAAGGCGTCCAAGTCGGCGGCGATCATCCTGCCGTTCTCCAAGGCGAGTTCCGGGCTTGATTCGCCGCGCGGCTCCAAGGCGATGGCGATACGTCCACCTGGTTGCAGAACGCGCCGGATCTCGCGCAACGCCGCACGCCGATCCTCCCAGAACTGGACCGAGTTGATCGAAAAAGCCTTCGTGAATGAGGCGTCCGGGAAGGGGATTCTATCCGCTGTTCCCTGCCGGATGTCGGCCCGGCCGGTGAGGATCGTCCGCAGATTCTTCGATCGCGCCATCTTGACCATCTCCGGAGAATGGTCGACGCCGGCAGTTAGGCCTTCCGTGGCAATGGCGCTGACGCGTTTGAGGTCTTGCCCTGGGCCAAAGCCGATCTCCAAGACTCTGTCGATCGGTTCCACGTCCAGCAGCGACAGAACCCAAAGGCTGCGCGACTTGTTGTTCACGGCCATGAACAAGCCTGCCAATCGTCCGAGAGGTCCATCCGGCTTGCCAAATTGCTTTGCCATGTTCGCCTTCCAGCCGGATGACGGGCGCGCTCCCTGTAGCGTTGCGGAATCGCAATTCGAAGACACAGCGGGATTCATGATTCGTTCTCCTCAACGGACGCCAAGCGGCGGCGCCATTCCTTGCTCTCAAATAGCTCTCGGATGCGGCGCAGCGTTGCGGCGGCCTGCATTAATTCCTCTTCTGTGGCGTTGACCTGAAGCCCGCTCAGCAGTTCCTGTTCGCGCCCCGTCATCTCGTCCAGTTGACGCTTGCCTTTGGCCGTCAGCTGAATGAGCGAAGAACGCTTGTGTGCGGGATTCTCGACGGACTCAACCAAACCCTCGTCGGCCAGCTCGTTGACGATCCTCTGCATGTATTGGCGAGCCACAGGCCGCGCCCGAGCCATTTCGGGGACCGTCTGCGGGCCCTGTCGAGCCAGGCCTCGCATCACGGAGCGGCGTCCGGACGAGGCTTGCCCTTGAGCGTGTATGCGCTCAATGTCGTGTCGCATACGGTGGAACAAGGCGCTGGTTTCCGCCAGAACGGATTCCATGGCCGGGTTGCCGAAGAGCCCGGCGAAGGCCGCTGCGACAGCTTGCTTCGGGTGATCCGTCATATGACAACCATAGTGTCATGATGACATCTTAGTTGTCAATTACTTATTTTCAAAATGGCAGAGCTGGTTCCGTCTTCGAACCCTTGCCCTTGAGCACGGCGAAGTCGCAACCCTCATCCGCTTGCAGGATGTTGTCGAGGAAGATCTTGCCCCACCCACGATCGTAAGCCGCTTCAGGGCGACGGAAGAGACGCAGCCGTCGATTCATCTCGTGCTCGTCGATCAGCAGGTCGAGCCTGCGATTTTCGACGTCGAGGCGAATCTGATCGCCGGTTTCGACTGCCGCAAGCGGTCCGCCGATGGCTGATTCCGGCGAGACGTGCAAGACGCAGGCGCCATAGCTCGTGCCGCTCATGCGGGCGTCGGAGATGCGCACGATATCGGTGATTCCTCGTTGGAGGAGCTTCGCGGGAACCGGCAGATTGCCCAACTCCGGCATTCCGGGGCCGCCGTGCGGTCCGCCGTTCTTGAGCACCATGACGCAACTTTCGTCGATATCCAAGTCAGGCGAGTCGACTCGGGCCAGCAGATCGGCGTGGCTCTCGAAAACGACGGCGCGGCCGGTGTGCTGCAGCAACTTCGGGTCGGCTGCGCTGGTCTTCAAGACGGCCCCGTTGGGACAGATATTGCCGCGCAGGATGACGGTTCCGCCAGTGGGCTGCAAGGGACGCTCGCGGGGCCGTATGACTTCCGGGTTATAGCACTCGGCGTCTTCAAGATTCCCAGCCACTGTTTTGCCGGTCGCGGTGATGGCTTCGCCGTGCAGTAGGTCCAGGATTTCTTTCATCAGCGCGGGCAGGCCGCCCGCATAGAAGAAATCTTCCATTAAGTACTTGCCGGAAGGACTGATGTTGGCGAGAACCGGCGTGGTCCGGGCGATCTCGTCGAATTTCTCCAACGGGAAGTCCAGGTTCAGACGTCCGGCAATCGCCTTGAGGTGGATGATGGCATTCGTAGATCCCCCGATGGCCATGTCGACGCGGATGGCGTTCTCCATCGCCTGGGCGGTCATGATCTTCGACGGAGTCAAGTTTTCCCAGACCATGTCGACGATGCGCACGCCGCTGCGGTGAGCGATCTCTTGACGTCGCGAGTCGGAGGCGGGGATCGAGGCACAGCCTGTCAGGGTCATGCCGAGCGCTTCGGCAATGCTGGCCATCGTCGAAGCGGTGCCCATGGTCATGCAGTGTCCCGCCGAGCGAGACATGCACGATTCGATCGAGCAAAACTCTTCAGCGGAAATCTTGCCGGAGCGCCGGTCGCCGTCGAACTTCCAGACATCCGTGCCCGAGCCGATCGGCTTGTTCTTATACATGCCGCGCAGCATCGGACCGCCCGTGACGACCAGTGCCGGGAGGTCAGCCGAGGCGGCGCCCATCAACTGTGCGGGCGTAGTCTTGTCGCAGCCGCACAGCAGGACGACACCGTCTAGCGGGTTCGCTCGAATCGACTCTTCCACGTCCATGGCCATCAGGTTGCGGAACATCATCGTCGTGGGACGCATCAGCGGTTCGCCCAACGAGATCGTCGGGAACTCCAAGGGGAAGCCGCCCGCCTCCCAGACCCCGCGCTTGACCGCTTCGGCTACCTGCCGCAGATGAGCGTTGCAACCGGTCAGTTCCGACCAGGAGTTGCAGATCCCGATCACCGGCTTGCCGTCAAAGGCGGACTGCGGAAAGCCTTCGGCCTTGGTCCAGGAACGGTGGATGAAGCCCAATTTGTCCTTGCGGCCAAACCAGTCTGCGGAGCGTAAGGGTCGTCGTTGAGAGGACATGATTAAGCGCTCCATTATTGCTCTAAACCGATGCCCACTTGGTTTACTCTGGAGGCGATCGCCGCCGCGTCTATTGCGGCCGCATCCCCGCAGGAGGCGGGATCACGCAAACAATGAATCGGACTGGGTCTTTACTTGGTCTTGCGTCCCTTGGTGTCGCTCTTTCTTTCGCTCTGGGTTGCAGCTCGACCGAGCCGGCGCCGGAAGCGCCGCCGCCTGTAGCTGAAATATCGCCGGTCGAGCGGGGCCAATACCTCGTCACTGCTGTGGCAGCGTGCTTCTATTGCCACTCCGAGCAAGATTGGAGCGGAGAGGAGCCGACGATCGTCGCGGGCAGACAAGGAGCCGGTGCGCTGTTCCCGGACGAAAGCGTACCGGGCAAGCTTTACGCACCCAACATCACGCCGGACAACGAGACCGGCATTGGCGCCGCGACCGATGAGCAGCTAGACAAGGCGATCCGCGAAGGCATCGGTCTCGATGGCCGGCGGCTATTTCCCGCCATGCCCAACTTCAGCAAGATGTCCGACGAAGACGTTGCCGCGGTCATCGCCTATTTGCGTTCGCAGCCGGCGGTGAGCAACAAGGTCCCGGCGCGGGAGTTCCCTGAGCCTGTATTGGCGGGTTTGCCTCCATCGTGGCCGATCTCGCGGCCGGTCCAAGGCCCGGCGGCGGGCGAGGAGCCGAGCGTGGAATACGGCCAATACCTGGTTTCCCTTGCCGATTGCGGCGGCTGTCACACGGCGATGAACGAGAAGGGCCAGCCGCGCATGGACATGGCCTTCGGCGGCGGTTTCCATCTCAAAGGGCCGTGGGGCGAAGTCGTGTCGCCGAACATCACGTTCGATGCTAGCGGCATCGAATACTACGACGAGGCATTGTTTAAGAAGGTGATGACGACCGGCGACCCTGGCGCGCGTCGCTTGAACAAGCTCATGCCGGTACACATTTTCCGCAACATGACCGACCAAGACATCTCGTCGATTTTCCTTGCCCTTAAGAGCCTGCCGCACGTAAAACATCGCGTCGACAACACCGAAGACCCGACGCCGTGCAAGACCTGCGGGGCCAGGCACGGCTTAGGCGATTCTAACTAGACTGGTTAGCCGGTCGCCGGAGGAGCGTCCAATGGCAGTCGTTGGTATGCTCGGAACGAATGCTTGAGGTAACGCTCTACACCCGGCCGCGCTGCGGCCTGTGCGAAAAGATGAAGGCGGAGTTGATCAAACGCGGCTACCGCCTGCGCGAAGTCAACGTCGACAGCGACCCGAAACTTAAGCAGGCCTATGGGTCGGACGTTCCGGTAGCCGTTCTTCCCGACGGAACGCTGCTGGCCAAGCACCGTCTGGAACCTTGAGATGCGCTTGCTTGCTGCTGCCTCCTTATCGCTTGGCCTGTGTGCATCGGCCTTGGCCTGGGGCCCAACCGGTCACCGCGCGGTTGGCCACATTGCCGAGCAGCGACTGAACGCGAAGGCGCAGCAGGCGGTGCGCGGTCTGCTCGGAGATGAGCCGCTGGCTGAGGCGTCGCTGTGGGCCGACGAGATTCGTTCCGAATCCCAATGGCAAGTTTCGTCCCCATGGCACTACGTCAATATTCCCGACGGCCAAGTCTACGATCGCACTCGCCGTGATCCAGGCGGCGACGTGATTGAAGCGCTGGAGCGGTTTGTCGCCGTGCTGCGGTATGGAGCGTCCTCTCGCGAAGACAAGATCGCGGCTCTAAAGTTCATCGCCCACTTCATCGGCGACATCCACCAACCTCTGCACGTGGGTCGGGCTTCTGACCGCGGCGGGAACGAGGTTCGCCTCAGTTGGTTCGGCGAACCGTCGAACCTGCATCGAGTCTGGGATTCGGGCGTGATCTCGCGGCGCCGGCTCACTCCCGGCAGTCTTGCCCAAGCGTTGAAGTCTCGCCCGGCGGATGAAGTCGAAGCATGGCGCCAGGACGGTCCGATGACTTGGGCCGCGGAATCGATGACGCTGCGGCCGCTCGTTTACGACATGCCGGGCACAGGCCTGGGCCGCGAATATTTGCGCAAGGCGGGGCCCGTAGTCGAAGAGAGGCTGTTGCAAGCAGGCGTTCGGCTGGCGGCCTTGCTCGACGCCATTTTTGAATAGGGCGCTATCCTGATCGGCAGCCCCTCGTGAAGCCGCGTCCCTATCTGCCGCATCTGTTGCGCGTTAAAGCCAAGAGCGCCTTTGGCCGCCGCGTTTCGCCGCCCTTCGTCACCCTTTACGTCACCACGCGCTGTGATGAAAAATGCGTCCACTGTTTCTACTGGGATCAACTCAATCCCAAGCCTAACCGCGACTTCACGTTCGAGGAATTCGAGCGAACGCTAAGCTCGATGGGCGAAATCTACAACTTGTTCCTCGGCGGCGGAGAGCCCTTTCTGCGAGCCGATCTCGGCGACATCGTGTTGGCCGCGGCGCGGTTGAACGACGTCGCGAACATTTACACGCCCACGAACGGCCAGCACACGGAGCGCGTCATCGAGACGCTAGAAAGGGTGCTGCCTGCCGCGCCGCGTCTGCGATTTCATCTCAACCTGAGCGTCGATCACATTGATCCGCAGGAGTACGACCGCATTCGGGGCAGGGAAGGCGCGTGGCGCCGGATGCTGCGGACCGCTGAGGCGATCCGGCCGTTACGCCAACGCTTTCCGAATCTGATCGTGCACACGCTGACGACCGTGATGCGCGACAACCAGCGGCAGATTCTCGACATTCACGAAGGGCTGAAGCGCACGTTCGAGCCGGATGGAACTTCTTATAACTGGTGCCGCGGCCATCCGCTGGACCCTAGTCAAACCGAAGTAGATCCCGAGTCCTATCGGCAATTGCGCGAGCGTCTGCAACGCGACTGGGCCGACGGCGTGCTCGTGCCTTCAGGCCCTTCGGCGTATTCCAGCGCTAACCATCTGCTCGATCAGCGCATCCGCCAAACGGTCGAGCGAACGGTCGTCGAACAGAAGGCGCAATTCTCGTGTGTCTCCGGTCGCCTAGCGGCGGTGATCTACTCCCATGGCGACGTGGTCGAGTGTGAGATCAAGAACTCGATCATCGGCAATCTGCGCGACGTGGACTACGACTTCAGCAAGCTGTGGTTCTCCGGCAAAGCTCAAGAAACCGCCGCCGAAGCCGCCAACGGATGCTTCTGCACGCACGAGTGCGGGCACTATTCCTCGACGATCTACAGCTTGAAAGAGACGGTCAAGATCGGCATCAAAGCCGCTACTTCGCGTAAGGGTGACCGCCCAGGATCGTGAACGCGCGGTATAACTGCTCAAGCAAGATCACGCGCGCCAACTCGTGCGGCAGCGTCATCTTCGAGAGAGACAGCAGCCGGTCCGCTGACTTCTTGAACTTGGTCGAGAAGCCTTCGGCGCCTCCGATGTAGAATGCCACATCCTGTCCAGCGGACTCCAACAGACGAGCCAGTTGCTCCGATGACAGCGATTCGCCCCCGGGATCGAGCGCGACATGCAGGGTCTTGGGGTTGTCTGCCAGGGACGCTTCGGCCTTGAGTTCGGTCATCTCGAAACGGCAATAGCGCCCGAGGCGTTTGACGTATTCCGCGCCGGCCTCGTTGAGAGGGCGGCTGCGCGGCTTGCCGATGTAGAAGACTTGAAGCTTCAAGCTGCAGCCTCAGGCCGCTTCCGAAACCGCCGTGCGCGGCGCATTGCTCCACAGCCGTTCCAGGTCATAGAATCCTCGTTTCTCCGGCGTGAAGATATGCACTAAGAAATCGCCGTAGTCCATCAGGACCCATTCGCCCTGGTTCAACCCTTCGATGCCCAAAGGGCGCAGCCCGCGCTCGCGCAGGGCGTCGCGGATCCCTTCCGCGATGGCCTGAGTCTGGCGCGTGGTAGTTCCTGTCGCGACCACAAAGTGTCCCGTCAGCGAACTGACCTTGCCGATGTCGAGGAGGATAACGTTTTCGGCCTTCTTCTCGAGGGCCGCTTGGGCCGCCGCTTCCCAATCTTGCATAGTTAGAAAATTCAAGCGCGGCGCGGTCGCTGGACGCGACCGGGCGGCGTTCCCTCATCTTACAATGATGTCCGGATGCGCAAATGTTGCAGGGCGGCGACAGTTTGGTTGTTGTTCGGCGCGTCCCTGCTCGCGCAGAGCGTCGAAGCCCCCTCGCCAACTAGTCCGGAGATCGAACGGCTCCGCGCGCTGGTCGAAGCGGGAGCCATCCCTCGCGCCCAATTAGTCAAAGCCCAACAGGAGGCCGAGCTGGCGCGGCTCGACGAAATGGTCCGGCGCTTACTGCAACAGCCGGAACTATTGCCCGATCAGACGACTGAGCTGGTGCGCGGCGCCTCAGAATTGCAAAGGGCGGAATACGAAGCGTTCAAGCGGCAGCAGAACCTCGTCTCGGCCGGGGCCATGCCGCCGAATAGCCTGTCCGCTTTTCGTGACAGGCTGGCCTTCGTCGACAAGCAGTTGGAGCTGGCCCTGGCTCGCGCCCGGCTCGTCGAAGAGAAAGCCCGAATCGTTTCCGCTGAGGGCCGCCTAGATGAATTGATCGATGAAGAGCTGGCGATTTGGTCCGAAGGCGATCCGAGCCAATGGGACGCCGACATTCTCGAAATCGATGCGATGTATTTCGCAGAGTTCGGCCAAGGGCTGCCGATCAGCGCCGCTGGCAGCACCAACTTTCACGTCACCATGGGCTTCGATCACACCGGCCGCTACGATGTGGCCGTACACCCGGACGAGTTCGAAGGCCGTTTCTTAATGTCGTTGCTCGAAGAATGGAATATCCCCTACATCGCCTTTCGCAGCGCCGTGCCGGGCCAAGCCACCGGCCCGCACATACACATCGGCCCGCCAAGCGTGAGAATCGACCCCGAGGCAGCGGCCGCAATGCTAAAAGAGCTGGATGAACTGCTCGCGACGCAACCGCCGACGCCCGCTCCCCAGCCCTAGCGGCCATCAGTCCGAGAGCAGATGCACCGCGACCGTTCTGCGATGGGGACGGCGGCGATGCTCGAAGACGTAGATGCCCTGCCACGTACCCAGCATGAGGTCACCCTGATTCACCGGGATGCTGAGATGCGTCTGCGTGAGCGCTGTTCGGACGTGCGCCGGCATGTCGTCAGGACCCTCCGCCGTGTGAATGTAGAGCGGGTCATTCTCCGGAACCAAACGAGAAAAATAGGCTTCCAGGTCGCGCGTGACGTCCGGATCGGCGTTCTCTTGGATGGTCAGCGAAGCAGACGTGTGGCGAATGAACAGCGTCAGCAAACCATTGCCTGCGCCGTTCCCGCGAACCCAACGCTCGACTTCACGCGTGAACTCATAAAGCCCCTTGCCCTGCGTTTGGACGTTGATCTGACCTACGAACTGCCGCATCGGGAAGTGTTCATGCTAGCATCCGAGCTCGTTAGCCATTATGCGATTCGACCGAGTGCGAGACTACCTGCTCAGCCTTCCCGGAACGGCTGAAGACTTCCCCTTCGGGCCCGAACACATGGTGTTCCGCGTGGGCGGCAAGATCTTCGCGATCTTGGCCTATGAAGAGACGCCGGCGCGGGTCAACCTCAAGTGTGAACCATCCCGCGCGCTGGAATTGCGCGAGTCTTTCGCTTCCGTCATTCCCGGCTATCACATGAACAAGAAACACTGGAACACCGTGATCTTGGACGGCGAGTTGTCGCCGCGGCAGTTGGAGGAATTGATGGATCACTCCCACCGACTGATCGTCGCGAGCCTTTCCAAAAAAGATCAGGAACTGATGCGGAAAAAAGCGTAACGCTAGTTAGCGGCCGCTCTCTTGCGTGTGACGACGTCCGCGTAGTGCTCGTGCAGACTGCGCGTAATGGTTGCGCTATCCCAGTTGGCTTCGACTTCCAACCGTGCTGCTCGAGCCATCTTTTGAGCGTCCTCTGGATTCTCCAGTAAATGCAATACCCTGGCGGCAAAAGGTTGCGCGCCCTCGGCGAGCGCCGCAATTACCGCCTTCGTTTCGGTAAGCCCCTCAGCTCCGAGCGGCGTGGAAACCACAGGAATCCCCGCAGCGAACGCCTCGAGAAGCTTCACACGCACTCCCGACCCGGTCAGGATCGGGGCAAGGAACACGCTGTAACGCGATAGAGATTCGCGGATGTCCGCGACTTCGCCGACGAATTCGATGCTCGGACCGGCGATGGAGTCCGCGAACGCTTGCGTTGCTTGTGCGCCCACAACCAACAAACGTGTCTGGCGCCGTTTCTCTAGAATCGTCGGCAGCACCTCGCGGACGAACCAAGTCAGAGCTTCTTGATTCGGCGGATGCCGGAAGTTGCCCACAAAGAGCAACGTGTTGCTCTCTCGTCCCGAGTCGACATAGCGGTAGCGCTGCACGTCGATCCCCGCACGCAGTCCTTCATAGAGCGGAGGAGACTCGCTCAGATACGACTCGAGGAACCGCCGGTTCGCCGTCGTGCAGAGGTGCACCTCGTCAAAACGTTGAATCGCGTGCCGCTCAAACCGCAGTGCCCGCAAGTACTCGTAAAACCGCTTCCAGCGCAGCGACGAACTCGTCTCGCCCGCAATGCCTCGCCAGACCGACTGGAAGTACACGTCATGTTCGAATAGGAAGCTGCCGATCCTCTTGAACTCGGGAGCATAAATTGCCAGCTGCGTATACTCCAACTGCAAGACGTCGATTTCTTTCTGGTAGATCTCCTTGTGCAAGTTCCATTCAAACTCCGGATGCCAGAAATGTTGCACGGCATAGGGCAAGAGAACGCTTCTCGAGTGGGAATGATCTTTCCAACGAGCGATGATCCGGGCGCTGGCGCAGCGCGATCCGAATTCGATATTTGACGGCCGCTCTTCGGGTTCGTCCACTAGGCACAACAAATGGAGACGGCACAGTTCGTTTAGCCGCTGCACGGTCTCGTGCATGAAAACCGCTCCCCCATGGATGGGCGGGGAAATCGAATAAGGCGAAACGAACAGAACATTCAGATCCTGCGGACTTGTTTCCATCGGCGCGAAACAGTCGCGGAAATAGCCGCCAAGCGGCCGTCTCAGCGCTTCCGTGTCGCTGATCACCGCAAGCCGGTGAGCCCTCATTCGCGACCGGCAGGCGCCAAGCGTTCGTCCGGCCGCTGATAGAAATGCGCGCGGGCTCGGCCTCATTGGTCCTGGCCCGGCGAGGCAACAGGCGACCATGGCCAACCATGTCCAGAACAGATGGCTGACGAGCCGGCCCGGCTCGTGGATGTTCTTCCATAAAAAGAGCAGATGGTTCTGGTGAACGATGCGCTGGATGTCGTCCTGGCTGAAGTGCTTGCCGATCGTTCCGCGGTGCTCGTGGTAGACGATGCTTCGGCCGGCATAGAGAACCTTCCAGCCGCGCTTCCAGGCAAGATAACTGACGTCGACGTCCTCCATGTAGAAGGGCCGCAACAACTCGTCAAATCCGCCGATTTCGAGGAACTTGCGGCGGTCGTAAGCGGTCGATCCGCCTCCTGCATAGAAAATCGGAAACGGGCGATCGATCGAATCGTCCAGCACGTGTCCTAGCGCCAGGCGTCCCTGCGTCCAACGCGCGGCGGTTACTCCGGTTTCTTCCCGTCGTTTGTTGGGATCCGAGAATAGAATTTGCGCCGACACGCCGAATACTTTTGGATCGTCGAAAGGCTCGAGCAGCGGCTCAAGAAAGTCCTTCTCGACCCGCATGTCGTTATTAAGCAAGACAACCACGTCGCTAGCGGCCGCCTCAAAACCGGAGTTGGAACCTCCTCCGAAACCCAGATTGCGCTTGTGCTCTAGCACGCGTACGAGCGGATATCGCTTTTTCAAAAATCCTGGCGTGCCGTCGCCGGATCCGTTGTCGACAACGATGATCTCGCTCCCCGGATAATCCTCTAGAGCCGCAATGACCGAGCTCAAGTTGGCCTCCAAGTGATGCCGTCCATTCCAGGTCGGGATCACCACCGTAACCGCCGTTCGGTCTACCGGGCGGTCAACCGGCGGACGCTTGGATGCGAACAGAGATGCCAAATCAGTCAGCCACAGGCAGACCAGCTCGCAAGCCAGTAGAACCGGGGCGACCGTCAGTAGGAAGAGCGCTTCCAGCAGCAGTTTGACGAGCTGCTTCATCCTTGGACTGCCGGACCAGCGCCCAAACGGCTATTCACGCGAATCTCACACGGCAAATGCAGATAGCCGTAAACCGGCTTGCCCTCGTGGGCCATCTCAAGGGCCAGGGCATTCTCCACCCAGTCACACATCGCATACTGGAAGTGATCGCCGTTGGCGATAGCCGGAGAGAACGAAAAGTACCCCGGATAAAGCTCAGGCAACCGCAAGTGGAAGTCGACCGTCGCGATATCGCCGGGCTGCATCGGCTCTAGCCGCACCTCTTCGCGGTCCGTATTCGTGCCTGCGAAGTCCATGCCCAGGTGATTGCGCATCATGAACCCAACGTTCGGGCGCTCGATCGGCCGCTTGGCGCGGACGCTGATGCGGATCACTAACAATCGATTAGGCTCGAGCATCGGCATGATGGCTCCGTGCTCATCGAGCGCCGCGATGCCGATGACCTCAGCATCGCCATTGCCGTGGCGGTGATCGACGTTGGGGATTGTCTCGACGATTTCCGGAGCCATCAGCGTCTCCCGAACGGCGTCGGCCGGTTCGGACCGCGCAGCCCGGTACCCCACGTCCTTCTCGTTCATGCGCGCCAGGTAGTTGCGGATCACCACGTCCGGTTTGCCTTTCTCGACCACGCGGCCTTTCTCGAGCCAAAGGCAATCCGTCCCGATCGCCTTGACGTCGGCGGTCGCATGAGAAACGAATAAGATCGTGACGCCGCGCGAACGCAATTCGTGCACCTTGCGCATGCATCGCTGCCGGAAGTAGAAGTCCCCGACGGCAAGCGCCTCGTCGACCAACAGGATCTCCGGGTCGACATTAATAGCCACGGCAAAGGCCAAGCGGACCAGCATGCCCGAGGAATAAGTTTTCACCGGCTGATTGATGAAATCGCCGATTTCGGCGAACTGTTCGATCTCGCTGTAGCGTCGGCGGACCTCTTGGTTCGAAAGCCCCTGAACCGTTCCCGCCAGGAACACGTTATCGCGCCCAGAGAACTCCGGGTTGAAGCCTGCCCCCAACTCCAGCAGCGCCGAGACTCTGCCGTTGATTTCTACTTCGCCGCCCGTCGCCGGGAAGATGCCTGCTGCCAGTTGCAGCGTGGTGCTCTTGCCCGATCCGTTTTCGCCGACGAGGCAAAACACGGCGCCGGGCTCGACCTCAAAGTCGACCTCACGCAGCGCCCAATAGTCCCTGTGTCTTTTCACCCGATTAAGCGTCACCAATTCCGCCAACCGGTGTACCGGCTTGGCGTAAATCGGATAACTCTTCGAGACACACCGAAAGGAGACCGGATTCAATAGTTAAAGGCTCCTCCGCGGATGCTGAGGGCCCCGCGTAAGCCACAAGCGTAACAAAGCGAGCAGGTTAGAGAACGTCCGCAAAGCCGCGCTTCGTTTGGCGGAAAAATAGCCCGCCCAGGATGCAAGAGACCACGCCGAAAGCTACCATCGATGCGGCGTCGCTCCAAGCCGGCAGACTCCCGCCCAAGATGGTGTCGCGATAGCTTCGCACAAAGTACGTCAGCGGATTCCACTGCACCAAGCCTGGGGCGAGATTCGACAATCTGCTCTCTTCGATAAAGATCGGCGTCAGCCAGAACCAGACCGTCAGTACGACCGTCAAAACCTGCGCCGTATCCCGCAGATAAACATGCAAGGCGGCGACGATCCACGACAGCCCAACACTAAGGAGAGCCAACGGCGCCAAATAAAACGGCAGCACCCACAGCGTGACGCTCAAGGTATGCGCCCAGATCCCGGTCGCCGCAATCGCCAGCGCCAGCGCCAGCGTATGGCTAGCCAAACCGGACAGGAAAATGCTCAGCGGCAGGGCTTCGGAAGGAAAGACGCTTTTTTTCAGCAGGTTAGCGTTATCCACTAGGCAGCTCGCGGAGCGCTGCAAGGTCTCTGAAAACAGCATCCAGGGCAGCATCCCGCAGAAAAGATACAAGGGATAGTTGTCAGTGACCGCGTCGGGTTGCAGCTTGATGCCGAACGCGTACTGAAAGACGAATGTATACACGGCCAGCAGCGTTAGCGGATGGATGATGCCCCACAGCCAACCGGCGATCGATCCCACATAGCGTTGGTCAAAATCACGCCGAACCAGCTGGTAGATGAGGCTGCGGCCCGCGACCAGATTATGCAGGAAAAGCCTGCCGGGAATTCTGCGAGCCATCAGGCGAGCCTAGCGACGGAGCTCAAGCGGCGTCAAGCAAATCATGTAGGTCGTTGAAAACAAAAGCGGCGAGGGGTGGGAGCCCTCGCCGCGCGTTCCTGTGGGTTCGCAAGGAGAAGCAGATGGCAGAGGGAACAGTGGAGGTTCCCGCTACTAGGTAAGACGGCTGACCCAAGGTTTTTTTCGGCCCCAGTACGAAAAAAATTGTTCCGGGGCTCGTACTTCGACACGAAGTCATTCAAAATAGGAATGTTAGCAATTTCTTAAAAGTCTCGTCGGCTCCCGCATCATGGCCGTCAGACTTTTCGGACGCCCCAAGCGTCTTGTTGTGCTGAACGGCGGAGACAAAGATTGATCTTCCGCGAAGTCGAAGATAGGGATCTCATCCTGAAAGCTCGCCGCGGCGACGTCGACGCGTACAACGTGTTGGTGTCTCGCTGGGAACGGCGCGTCTTCAGTTTCATTGTGCGATCTATCGGCGACCGCGAGGAAGCTCTTGATCTGAGTCAGGACACGTTCTTGAAGGTCTATCGCGGACTGCGAAGCCTTCAGGAGGTAGAACGTTTTCCTCAATGGTTGTTCCGCATTGCGCACAACGAGACGATTTCCTGGCGACGCAAGAAGCGTCCAGAGCCCAGCGAAGACGCCGAACTCGAACGTGCCGCGATGCCCGCAACCCGGCGGGAGAACGCCGCGGAACTGACGGCGGCCGTGAAGCAGGCCTTGGGAACCTTGCCCGAAGAACAGCGTCAAGCGGTTCTTCTGAAGGTCTACCAAGGCTTTAAGTTTCACGAGATCGCCGAGATTACGGGAGCTCCGGTTTCCACCGTCAAGTCCCGTGTCTACAGCGGATTCGAAGCGTTGAAGGCGCAGCTGGCTCCCGCAAGGAGCAGCGCCTAGGGAGAAAGGGCGATGAACGGGGCTCCACACGATCTACGAGACTACTTATTTAACGAGTTAAGCAGCGCGGAAAAGGCCGAAGTCGACGCCTGGCTGGCGACTTCCGCGGCGGGCCGCGACGAACTCAACAGGCTGCGCCTCACGAACCAGGCCTTGATGAGTCTGCCTGAGGAGGAGATTCCGCAGCGAATTGCCTTTGTCTCCGACAAGGTCTTCGAGCCCTCGCCCTGGGCGCGTCTGTCCAGTTGGCTGCAGCTCGAAGGTCCGCGATTCGCCTTTGGCATGACGGCCGTTCTGGCGGTCCTCTTTGTCGGGATCTGGGCAACGGAACCCTCCTTGCGCTACGACGATCAGGGTTTCGAGCTGGCGTTCGGCGCGGAAGCTCCCACCAACCCCGCGCCGGCGCCTGCCCCGACTGAGGCTCTCTCCGCTGAGCAAGTGCGAGAGGTCGCGCTCGCTGTGCTTGCCGAGACATCCGAAAGCCGCAAAGCCGAACTGACGGCGTTGGTCGATCAACGGGCGGCGCAATCCGAACAGCGCTTCGCTCAGCAAGTTGCCGCCGTCAGCGAAGATGCCGAGATGGGCTACCGCATGCTCCGCAGCGAGCTCGAGAAAATGTACAACGGATCGCTGGCGATGGCGACGAGGTAAACGCCATGCTCATTCGCGCCCTTCTGTTAAGTCTTGTCGCCGTTGCGTTCGCGAGCGCGGTGGAGGTCGAGCCATCGGCGGACAAGCTGCGCAGCCAGATCGCTGCGGCCGAGCAAGTCGTCGACCAGCGTTTTCAATCCGTCGAAGACGATGCGCCCATGATGGTCGTGGGCAACGCTCGCGGGGCCTATATCGAGGGCTACGGCGTCGTCTTCAACGTGCAAGTCAACATCGCGCCCGTCGGCAACATCAGTCCATTCCGGCGCTCTTATTCGGAAGAAGAAATTCGCCAGATCAACATCCGCAAGCGCCAACGCATCGAGACGTTGGAGCAGCGTACGCGCGCTCTGTTGGTGGAGCTCTCCGACTCGATGGCCGGCTTGCCCGACAACGAAAAGATCGCCATAGCTGTCTCGCTATTCCACTTCGCCTGGGAAGACCTGACCGCATTGCCCAGGCAGATGGTGATGGCCGCCGCCAAGAGCATCCTCGCTGAAGCGAAGAGCGGCTCCACGCCGTTGGCGGACCTTCGCTCGCAACTCAGCGTTCGCTACTTCTAGGCCCATGTCGACGACCGATCCAACCGCCGAAATTATTGCAGCCGCTCGTCCCTCGCACAGCGCAAGGCCGCGCCGCCTGGGCGAGATGCTCATCGCCAAGGGATTGCTCGACGCCGATGATCTCGATAAGGCGCTCGAACTCCAAAAAGAACGCAACGACCGCATAGGACGCATCCTGGTCGACCTGGGGTTTGTCGCTCCGCGCGACGTACTCACCACGCTGGCCGAGCAGCTGAATATCGAGCTCTTGGGTCCTGACCGCTTCCCAGAAATTCCGATTGCCATCGAGCGGCTCACGGCGCGCTTCATGCGGCAGTTCCGTTTTCTTCCCGTCGCCAAAGACGAAAACCGCCTGTGGGTGGCAATGGCCGATCCGCTCGATTTCGAAACCATCGCCGTCATCCGGCGTTTTTCGGGCTGCGACATCGTCGCAGCCTTGGGCGCCGAGACGGAGATTCTCGACGCCATCGACCGGCTTTACGGCGAAGACGAAAAGGACGATGCCGGTCACGAGTTCGGCTCGGATGAAGCCGACGCAACCGAAATCGAGCATCTGCGCGACATGGCCAGCGAAGCGCCGGTCATTCGCTTCGTCAACGTGCTGGTCGCGCGCGCTCTTGAGATGCGCTCGTCTGACATTCACGTCGAGCCGTTCGAGAAGGAGTTTCGCATACGCTTCCGCGTGGACGGCGTGCTCCGCGAGCAGGAGTCGCCTCCGCGAGAGCTGCGTGCGGCGATCATCTCGCGCTTGAAACTCATGGCCCGGCTGAACATTGCCGAGCGCCGCCTGCCGCAAGACGGCCGCATCAAGATCAAGGTCATGGGACACGAAGTCGACCTCCGCGTTTCGACGCTGCCGACGCTCTACGGCGAATCAGTCGTGATGCGTTTGCTCGACCGTTCGGCCACCGATTTCTACGCGCTCGACAAGCTGGGCTTCGACGAGCACATGCTGCAGCGCATGGAGTATTACACCGGCCTGCCGCACGGCATTTTCTTGGTTACAGGCCCAACCGGCAGCGGCAAATCGACCACGCTATACTCCGCGCTCAAGCTGATCAATACCGCCGAGAAGAAGATCATCACCATCGAAGATCCCGTCGAGTATCAGATGGACGGCATCAACCAGATCCATGTGAACGCGCAGATCGGTCTAACGTTCGCTGCGGGACTGCGGCACATCGTCCGCCAAGATCCCGACGTCATCATGGTCGGCGAGATTCGCGACCGCGAAACGGCCGACATCGCGATTCGTTCAGCGCTCACTGGCCACTTCGTCTATTCCACGCTGCACACCAACGATGCGCCCAGCGCCGTCACGCGCCTGACGGACATGGGCGTTGAGAACTACCTGATTACTTCATCCGTCGTCGCCGTCCTCGCACAGCGCCTCGTACGCTCGATCTGTCCCAAGTGCCGCATCGCTGCTGACGACATCGTCAATCCCGAAGGCCGCCGCATACGCACCTGGCGCGGCGCCGGCTGCGACCACTGCGGCGGCTCAGGCTACCGCGGCCGGCAAGGCATCTTCGAGTTGATGGAGTTGAACGACGAGATCCGTAGCCTGGTGATGAAAGATTCCGACGCCAGCGTCCTTACGGAGGCGGCCCGCCGCCACGGCATGCGCAGCCTACGCGAAGACGGCTGGCTCAAAATCGAGAACGGCGTTACGACGGTCGAAGAAGTCATCCGCGTGACGCAGGAGTTTTAGACCTGGGAGATGCGTTTACCAATCTGCTGATTCACGTCCTGTTTTCGACGAAGAATCGCGGCAAGGATCTGACGAAGGAAGTGAGGATCGAATTGTATCCCTACCTAGCAAAGACAGCGAGCCAGAAGGGCGCCATCACGCTCGCGGTCGGCGGCGGTCTGGATCATGTGCATCTCCTGCTCGACTTGAAGCCGTCCGTTGCGGTATCCGATTTGGTTCGAGGGCTCAAGGCCACGTCTTCTAGCTGGGTGCGTGGAAGATTCAATAGGGGCTTCGCCTGGCAAGCGGGTTATGCCGCTTTCAGCGTTAGTAAGTCGCAGCAAGCGCGCGTCGTGGCCTACATCGAGGGGCAGGAACAACATCACAAACGCATCGACTTCGAAAGCGAGTACATCTCTCTTCTCAAGAAGAACGAAATCAAGTTCGACAATGATCGTCTTTGGTAATTCTCCCCGGGGTTGTCACCCCGGGCTAACACTACGTCGCCTCTCCGAGGCTGCCAAAAAGGAAGGCGATACATGGTAACCGTCGATCGTAACCTCACTTTGACGCAGCTTGAACAAGACGACTGGGGTCGCGTGCGTTGGTGGCAACCCGGCTACGGCGACACTATCATCGAACGGTGCCATGAGATTCGACGGGTACCGCTCAAGGATCTAGCGGACGGCGATATTCGACTGATGATAGGGCAAGCGATTAGCTTGCCGATTTTGGTTCCTCTCGCACTTGAACGGCTCAATATAGATCCGCTCTTGGAGGGAACGCACTATCCCGGCGACCTTTTCTCGTTTGTATGGGCGCTTGGCGCCGAGTTTTGGGCAACACATCCGAAGCTTTGGGAAGAGGCTCGGACAATAAGCGATCAATTCTGGTCCGAGGCCGCCCTGCGTCGCGAAGAAGTCGACGAGGACGACGAGAACGACTTTCGTAAGGAGTATGAGGCATTCCTCGCCAGCCGGCCGGGAGGTTCTGCCTAACCCATGGCCATCTTCCACTACAAAGCCCTGGCCGCCGACGGACGCACCCGCCTCGGCACCCTAACCGTCGAAGACGACCGCGCCGCCGCGCGCGAACTGCGCAAGCAAGGTCTCACGCCGATCTTCATCAGCTCCGAAAAACCTGGCGGCTTCTCGCTCTCCATCCCCGGCTTCGGACGTAAGGCCAAATCGGCCGACCTGCTGCACTTCACCGAAGAGATCGCCACTCTGCTTAACGCCGGCGTCACCCTCGATCGCTCGCTCGAAATAACCGCCGAGCTCACCGAGCGTCCGCAGTTCAAGGCCGTCGTCCAGAACCTGCAAAAGACGCTGCGCGGCGGCAAGAGCTTCGCCGATACGCTTGCCGCCGAACCTGCCGTCTTCAGCGAACTCTACGTTTCCATGGTTCGCGCCGGCGAAGTTTCCGGCTCGCTCTCCGTCGTCATGGATCGTCTCGCCGACTTCGAGCGCGAACGCGACGAACTGCGCGGCTACATCGTCAGCTCGTTGACCTATCCAGCGCTGCTTGTCGTCGTCGGTTCGGCTTCGATCTTCATTCTGTTGCGCTACGTCATTCCCCGTTTTGCGGAAGCGTTTGCCGACTCCAACATCGCCATGCCCTTGCCGATGGAGATTCTGCTGACCATCAGCAACGTCGTCCAGACCTACGGCTTCCCGTTCATCGGCTTGCTTATTGCCGCTGTGTTTGGCATCCGCAGTTGGACCAAGTCTGAAGAAGGCCGCTTGAAGTGGGACCGCTTCAAGCTGCGCATCCCCTTACTCGGTCAAGCGCTGCTCAAGGCAGATACAGCACGCTTCGCTCGCGCCATGGGCACGCTAGTCCAAAACTCCGTCCCGCTCGTCCAAGCGCTGTCCATTACCAAGGGCGTTATGTCGAATAGGCTCCTCGGCGGCGCTCTCGACTTCGTTGCCAAAGGCGTCAAACGGGGCGAAGGCATCGCTGCGCCCATGAAGAAGACGCAAATATTCCCCGCACTCGCCGGTCACTTGCTGACCGTGGGCGAAGAAACAGGACGCCTCGATGAAATGTTCAATCGCATGGCGGACATCTACGAGAAAGACACCAAAGAAGCCGTCAAGCGCTTCACGGCGCTCTTCGAACCGGCCGTCATTCTCGTCATGGGCGTCATCGTCGGCGCCATGATCTTAAGCGTGATGCTCGCCATCACCAGCATCAATCAGTTAGGTATGTAAGGTACCCATGAACAAGCAACAACGCACACGACGCAACCGCCGGGCCGGCATCACGCTGATCGAGATGCTCGTCGTCATCACGATCATCGCTCTCTTCTCGGCGATCGCTTACCAGCGGCTGACCCCGGCGCTGGAGCAGGGCCGCGTCACTGCTGCCAGGACGCAGATCGAATCTTTGATGTCCGCCTTGCAGCGCTACAACATCGAGAACGGACGCTTCCCAACCCAAGAACAGGGCCTCGACGCCGTGCGGCCTTTCCTCACCAAAGAGATCCCGCTTGACCCCTGGGGGACTCCGTATGTCTACCGTTATCCCGGTGAACACAGTTCGGACCCTGAGTTGATCAGTTACGGCGCCGACGGCCAACCGGGCGGGGAAGAGGCGAACGCCGATATCACCAGCTGGCAATGAAGGCATCGCCCACAACCAAACGGCCTGGCTCGACGAGCGGCATTACGCTCATCGAGATGCTCGTCGTCGTGGGCATTGTTTCCATCGTTCTCGCCATCGCTTTCCCCAATGTGACATCCGGGCTCGACGGCATCCGTCTCAAGACCGCCGTGGATCGCGTCGGCAGTTTCTGGTCCGCTGCCCGCCAACGGGCCGACCGCTTCCACACGCCGGTGCAAGTCACCGTCGATCCGGAAAAGAACGAATTGCGCGCCGCCTCGGCGGCCAACGACTGGAGCGCGTCGTTCGACCTCTCCAATCGCCTGCATGTCGCCGAATTGGAAAAGCCGCAACGCTACGTGCTCTACCCCGGCGCGCCCTCGCCCGACTTTCGTCTAATACTGGAAGCCGAGAGCGGCGGCCGCGCGGGCATCAAGGTCAACGTCTTCACCGGCGTGCCTGAGGACTGGGAGGGCGATGCCGCGAAGTAGTCAATCCGGCTTCAGTCTGCTCGAGATGATCGTGGCCACCGCGCTGACCGGTCTCACCGTGGTCGGCTTGCTCTCGCTCACGTCGCAGTCTCTTTCGAACTCCGCGCGCATCCGCGAATACGACCGTGCCGCGATGTTGGCACGCACGCAGATGGACGAACTATTGACTGTCGATCCGCCCCTGCTGAACCAGCCGCTCGAAGGGGCCATTGACCCGCTCACGGGTTGGCAGGCCCGCATCACTCCCGTCGAAGTGGACGTCAATGCCAATGTAGGCGGCACGTTACTGGCGCGCGTCGATCTTACTATCTGGTGGCAGAGCGACGGCCGTCGAAAGACCTTCCCTCTGGAGGGCTACCGTCGCGTACGCATCGACCCCAGCACCGCTCCCGCCGAACTCGACCAGAGGAGGCTGCCATGACGTCGCTGCGGAGTCATTCCCGCGCCGGCATGACGCTGATCGAGATCCTCGTCGCCGTCAGCCTGCTCGGCCTGCTTTCGGTTGGGCTGGTCACTGCGCTGCAAGTAGCCGCCGGCTCCTGGAGCAGTTCGCGCGAGGCTCGCGGACAGGACCGCCGCATTGCCAATGCCAACGCGCTGCTGCACGCGCAGTTCTCCGGCGTAACGCCTGTCGAGCCGATGACGCTGCGTCCCGGTATGGCGATACCAGCAGGACCGTTCTTCCAAGGCGAGCCAACGGCCATGCGCTTTGTCAGTTCCTACTCCATGACCGAGGGCGTACGCGGCGGCTTGCAGATCGTAGAGTTGCAAGCCTCGCCCGGCCAAGAAGGGACGCGACTGATTCTGACGCAGACTCCCTATCAGGGTCCGCTTAGCGTAGGCCGTTTCATCATCGGCATCGAGCCCTTGTCCGAGCCAGCATCCTTCCAGGTTCTTTTCACGCCGCTCGAGACCCGCGCCGACTCGCTCATCGTCGCCGATCGCCTCTCGGAAGTCCGCTTCTCTTATCTGCGCGGTCCTCGGGGGCCCAATGAGCCGGATACTTGGGTTTCGGTGTGGGATCAGCCGCGGCAACTGCCGCAGGCCATCCGCGTCGATCTGCGGCCGCTCGAAGACGTCGGCCGCTTGCGGCCCGTTTCTATCGTCAGCGAGGTTCGGGCGCGGTACGGTCGCGAACGGAGGCGTCCCCGCCGATGAGTCGCCCGACTGATTGCCGCGGCGGCGCTTTGCTGGCCGTCATGTGGTTCGCGGCCGCGCTGACGGCGATTGCCTTCGCCCTTTCCACGGGCGTGCGGGCCGACTTTGATCGCGCTTCGGTCCAGGCCGACTCGCTGCGCGCTTATTACCTGGCCCACGGAGCGGTCGAGGCAACCATCCGGCGCATCGCCCGGTCGCCGCGCATCCCCATGGAGGGCCAAGCGCCGTTGTTCGTCATCGGACAGCGCTTTATGCACTATCGCTTCGAGGGCGGCAAGGTCGCCGTGGAGATCGTCGCCGAGCGGGGCAAGCTGGACGTGAACCGCGCCTCGGCCGAGGCGTTGTCAAGATTAATGGCAGCCTCGGGAATTGACCCCGGCCTGGCTGTTCAGCTCGGCGTTGGCATTACCGCCTATCGCGAACAGATGCGCGCCGGCGAAGCCCTTTACGGG
>CAZYOX010000004.1:0-33882 GCA_964649285.1 uncultured Bryobacterales bacterium
GAGAAGGTGCTGTCGGGAGTATCCGAAGCCAAACTGTTGTTCGACTCGAAGGAGAGCAATAGCATCCACAGCTGGTCTCCTGACGGGCGTTATCTGCTGTACCAATCCAATGATGTCGGGGTGTGGGCCTTACCGATGGAGGGTAAGGACCGCAAGCCTTTGGGTCCCTTCAAGATGGCCAGTCCGCGAATTTCGCCTGACGGACGTTGGGTCGCCTATACATCGAATGAGTCTGGACAATACGAAGTATACGTGCAGGCATTTCCGCCAACCGAGGGGAAATGGCAGGTCTCTGTTTCGGGCGGCAGAGAACCCACGTGGCGCAAGGACGGAAAGGAACTCTTCTATACTTGGGGGGACGCGTTATATTCGGCGGAAGTAAGAATGGACCAAGCCGTTTTTCACTCCGGCCCTCCCGAACTCTTATTCCGAGTTCACCTCGATTCGCGGACCCGGCGAAGCCGTTATGACGTGGCCTCCAATGGGGAACGCTTCCTCGTCAGCAAGCCGATTGAGAGTTTGGCGACGGGATTCACAGTCGCGCTACAGTGGAACCACTTCGATGCAGAAGGTCTCCGCTAGGGCGGCGTCAAACTGGCGTTTTCTTGACGGATATGACGCGGCTGAAGGAGTCGCATGAAGGACCGGCAGCAAAAGGCTAGGCGTCCTAATCCGCAACCTAAGCCCAAAAAGGACGGTCAGAAACCACAGACCGGAACTGAGCCGACGGCCTCGAGCAGGGGGCAGAAACGGATTGCGTTGGTTGCAGGAATCGCCGGCCTGCTTGTGGGCGTTGCACTCTTTCTCTATTTCTCCCAAGGGGATTCACAAAACGCGAAGACGAGTCAGCCCAAACGAGTGTCGATCGCCGGATCCGAAGGGTATATCAACCCGGGCGTTTGCGCGGACTGCCACCTAGACGTCTGGGAGACCTATCAGAAAACCGGCATGGGCCGCGCTTTCGCCCCCATGGGGCCAGAGACTATCGACCCAGCGTTTACGGGCGACAACACCTTCTATCACAAGGCATCGGACCAGCACTTCACGATGTTCACCCGTGATGGGAAATACTACCAACGCCGCCATCAACTAGACGCCCAGGGTCGTGAGACCAACGTGCTGGAGAAGGAGATTCAGTTCGTGATGGGTTCGGGCAATCACGTTCGAACCTACCTCCATCGGACGCCCGAAGGGCGCGTGTTCGAGCTTCCCGTGAGCTGGTATTCGGAGAACGGAGGCTTCTGGGCGATGAGCCCTGGCTACGATCGCCCGGACCACGGCGGATTTCGCCGGCAGATCAACTATCAATGTATGGGTTGTCATAACGGTTACCCGGAGATCGAGGAGGGCGGCGATCTGAGCGGTACCATGCCTGTATTGCCGGAAACGCTTCCGGCGGGGGTGGACTGCCAGCGCTGTCACGGACCCGGTCGTGCTCACGTGGAGATGGCCCAATCAAGCGAGCCGCCGCTCGACAAGATCCGACAGACCATTGTGAATCCCGCACGTCTCAGCAGGGAGCGCCAACTCGACGTGTGCATGCAGTGCCACCTGGAGACCACCAGTTTCCAACTGCCCCAAGGCATCGTAAAGTACGAGCGCGGAATTTTCTCCTATCGCCCTGGCGAGCCGCTCAGCGATTACATGCTGCATTTCGATCATCCCGCGGGCTCGGGTCCAGAAGATAAGTTTGAGATCGCGCACGCGGCCTACCGCCTACGCATGTCTGAGTGCTTTCAGCAGAGTTCCGAACTCGTCTGCACGACGTGTCACAACCCTCACGACATCCCCCGCGGCGAGGAAGCGACGAAGCACTATACCGCTGTTTGTCTGAACTGCCACAACGCCGAGCTACAGAACTTGGCAGCTGCCAGCCGCCACACTTCGTCTCAGGAATGCGTGCAGTGCCACATGCCCAAGCGGCGCACCGACGATGTCGTGCATGCGGTCATGACGGACCATTTCATTCAACGGAACAAACCTGCCCGGGACCTATTGGCCCCTCTTGAGGAGCGGCGGGAAACGAACGAAACCGCCTACAAGGGTGAGGTTGCCAGCTATCCCGTCTCCAAGGAGCCCGCCGCGGATAGCGATTTGTACCTGGCAGTAGCGCAGGTAAGGCAAGGAGCGAATCTGCAGAAGGGGATTCCACGATTGGAGGAGGCGCTGCGGACACGGAACCCCGAACAGGGAGAGTTCTACTTCGAACTCGCGGAGGCATACTCGAAGACCAATGAATCCGCAAAGGCGATTGCCGCCTATCGGGAAGCGGTAGCGCGGTCTCCGGAGTTCTGGCCGGCAATTCACAAGCTGGGATTGGCGCTAGGAAACGCCGGTATGGTGGAAGAGGCGCGCCAAACCCTACGACGCGCCTCTGAATTGCGGCCCGACGATCCAGCCGTGCTGAATGATCTGGCGGTGCTCGATCTTAGAGAAGGCAGGGTCGCTGAGGCGAGCGGCGAACTGCAAAGAGCGCTCCAGATCGATCCGGATCTCTCCGAAGGCCATAGGAACCTTGGGCTAGCGCGTTTGCGACTGGGAGACAGGGTCCAAGGAGAAGCCTCCTTGCGGGAAGCGATCAGGCTGGACCCGACGTTTGCGGCTGCTTACAAGGATTTGGCTGATCTGCTGGCGCAGGACAACGCCGAACAGGCTCAGCTTTATTACCAAAAGGCGGTTGCGTTGGATCCGACCAATGCCAGCATGGTCTACGATTTCGCACTATTTCTCGTGCGGCAAGAAAGGTATTCCGAAGCAGAGAGGAATTTTGAAGCCGCGGCCAAGTTGGAGCCCTCACATGCGCGCGCGATCACAGGCCTGGCTGACGTGGCGACTCTTCGCGGTGAGGTCGACGCAGCTATTCAGCAATATAAGCGGGCCCTCCGAATCGACCCGGAGCTACGCGCGGCGCACCTAGGTTTGGGCTTCGCTCTGGCGTTCCAGGGGCAGCCCGAGGCGGCCATTGAGCACTTCCAGATTGCTGCCCGCAGTCCAGATCCGGCCATTCAACAAGCTGCCCTGGAGGCCTTGCAAGCAGGATCTGCGCCACTTCCGAATCGTTAGTAGATTGAAAACAAAGGCTGGAAACCCGACCTAATAATTCCCTAAGAACTCCCTGCGGCCTCGCTAATGGTCTTTGGCCGCCCAACTTCCTATCTGTAGGGAGGCCACGGGCGTCCTGCAGCGGCGGCGGTTAACCGTCAATATCGCGTCCGATTCCCTTGCGGCAGCTTTCGTATGGCGACTGAACCGACGATTCGAGTTGATAGCCGAGCATCGGAGAAGGCGCCGCGGTCGCCGGAGCGTTAAGCGATTCTTATGATTGAACGCTTAGCAGCCGGTTGGCCGGATGCCGGTGTCCCCCGTTTTGGGGAACTGGCCTTAGTCCTCATAAATAACTACGAACTTCCTCTAAAGAACCTCCTTGAACTACGGTTCGAAACGGGCGTATAAATTTTCACGGTTCATGGGGTTCACAGGGCCGGTAGGGAAAAACTGTCCGTCTGCTCAAGTGGCTACCACGAAACGTAAACATCGTTTTTGCAGGAGTTGTTTTTGTGAACAAATTTAAACGCTGGTGTCTGATGGTTGCTGCGCTTCTAACCACGGCTGTGGTTGGCGTGGCACAGGTCACGACGGCGACAGTGGCGGGGACGGTTACCGACCCTTCGGGCGCGGCCATTCCCGGGGCCACGGTCACGATAACCCAAGAAGGAACGCAAGCCGTAACCACCAAGGCTACGAATGAGGCAGGAGACTTTCAGTTCGACTTCGTCCGGACGGGGACGTATACCCTCGCGATTGAGGGGGAAGGATTTAAGCGCCATCAGGTTAACGGATTGCAGCTGACTAGCGGTCAGAGCATCCGCAACACCTACATCCTGGAAATCGGCCAGGTTACGGAAACGCTGGTCGTTGAGGGCGTCGCCGTGCAGCTCAACACGGTCTCGTCCGAGCAAGCCGAAGCGCTTAACGGGGATTCGGTGCAGGAGTTGCCTTTGGCTCGCCGCAACTTCGCGGCAGTCCTGGGAATCGGTGCTGGCGTGAACCGGTCCGACGGAGCCGTACGGCTTAACGGCGTGGGCCGGTACGGCACGGGCTACTCGGTAGACGGCACGGACGCCAACGCGAATCCCGAGGGACGCAGCTCAGCGACCTTCCAAGTCGCCAACTACATCGATGTGTTGAGCGTGGAGTCGGTCGCCGAGGTGAACACGGTGAAGGGCGTGCTGCCGGCCGAATACGGGGCCGTATTGGGCGGCCAGATCAACGTTATGACCAAGTCCGGCACCAATGAGTTCCACGGGTCGGTCTTTGAGAATTTCCAGGCGGAGAATCTGAACGCGGCCGATCCTTGGGTTGGCAACGGCACCAAGGTTCCGTACACTTACAACGGATTTGGCGGTTCTGCGGGTGGTCCCATCGTTCGCGACAAGGTCTTTATCTTCGGCGCCTTCGAAGCGTACCGCGAGGCGCGTGTACAGCGCATTCAGAGCCAAGTTCCAACCCAGTTCATGCGAGACCAGATGCTGGCCGCGCAACCCGTTTACATTGAGGCGCTCCGACTCGTACCTTTGCCGAATCGTCCGCATAACCCCACAGCCAACGCTGCCCAATTCGAAGGGATAGGCAGCAACAAGCGGCAGGACAACCACGCGGACGCAAAACTGGATTGGCGGCTGAACTCCAATCACAATCTAGCCTTCAGCTATAGTCGAGGCCGGCCCGAGTACGAAGACTCGACCCTTACTACGGTCGTCGATCCGTCGTGGACGAACTTCAGCGAAACGACGTCAGAACGCTTCAGCGTAAGCTATGTAACGGCCGGACCCACGTGGGCCTCAGAGGCTCGCTTTGGTTACAACGTCAACGACGTCTTCAACGGCAACAGGGCTTTTGTGGATATCGTCGACCCGCGCGAAACCGTTTTGTTCACGCGTCGCCACGGGCGTATCAGCACGAACTTGGGCTTCAATACTCCGGGCGGACAAGTCATCTGGCTCGAAGGGCCGACCTGGACGATTGGCGAAAAGTTCTCGAAACAGATGGGACGACACTCCATCAAGTTCGGCGGACTCTACATCAACCACGGCGGCCAGCGAGACAACCCGGAAACGGTAGTCCATACTTATGCAGGGCTACCGGATTTGCTGGCTAACATTCCTAGTCAGATCAACGTATCCTTCGGCAACGGCCAATATTCGGCAACGATGTGGGAACTGGGCACGTTTGTCCAGGACGACTGGCGCGTTGCCCAAAACGTAACGCTGAACATCGGCTTGCGGTATGACTATAACGCCCATCTGGTGGCAACCCCGGATGAGCCTGGCGGACCGGTGCTGGTCAATCCTGACGGCCTGCTCGACA
The DNA here is from genome assembly GCA_964649285.1 of uncultured Bryobacterales bacterium. Lineage (GTDB taxonomy): Bacteria > Acidobacteriota > Terriglobia > Bryobacterales > UBA6623 > CAMPKL01. The sequence continues at coordinate 5,368 of CAZYOX010000004.1, forward strand.
CCAACTTCAACTACGGTCAGATCCGTCCTTACGACAATCCGTACGAGAGCGACGGAAACAATTTAGGACCGCGGTTCGGATTTGCCTGGGATCTGGGCGGTCGCGGCAAGACGGTCATTCGCGGCGGCACGGGATTCCTGTTCAGCCCGTTGATCATCGGCGGTCTCTATCCGTCGGTCGGTCTGAAAAACGCTCCCAAGCGCGTGTACTTTAGCCGCAACGACGCTGTGCGTTATGGCTTGAAGTTCCCGATGCAAAATGCCGACTATCTGGACGTCGCGCTAACCCAAGTAGAAACGGAAGGTATCAGCAATATCTTCTCGATCATCCACCCACAAATCCAAAGCCCGTATACGCAGAGCATTATGTTCGGCATTCAGCGGCAGTTGACCGAGGGCCTTGTACTGGAGACAGGGTATGTGGGAACGCGCGGAACCAAGTTCGTCATGTACCGCGCCGCCAACGAAGTGGATCGCATCACGGGCATTCGTCCGAATCCCAATCTGCGGTTGAACTTCTACGCGGACAACTCGCAAACGATGAACTACAATGCTTGGCAGACTTCCATCCGCAAGCGCTATAACAACGGCCTTTCGGGAAGCTTCCATTACACCTGGTCCAAGGCCATGTCGACCAACGGTGCTGAAATCGGCGCTTACTTCCAAGGCGACAACGACTCGGTCTACCAAGATTTCTGGAACACGAAAGCCGAATGGGGACCGACGCCCAGCGACCTGAGGCATAACTTCGCCGGCGAGTGGATGTATGAGCTGCCGACGCCTGCAAGGCTGAGCCAAGGCCTTGCTGGACAAATCTTCGGCGGCTGGACTCTGGCCGGCATCTTCTCGGCGCAGAGCGGTCAACCGTTGCATGTCACTCAGTCCACCAGCCGGTATTACCAGCGGCCCGATTACATTGGCGGAGAGGCCATTGCGGACGACTGGGAAGAAACGGGAAGGTACCTCAACCGATCTAGTTTTGCGCAAGTGCCGTTGAGCCCCGCTTCGGGAGCGGCGATTCGGCCTGGAACTCTGGCCCGGTCCGTGCTTCGCGGTCCGAGCCAGTGGAACGTGGATTTCAGCTTGGGCAAGACCGTTCTCTTCGGGGAGAGCATGCGGATGCAGATTCGCGGAGACTTCCTGAACGGACTTAACCATATCAATCCAGGTAACCCAGTAACTGCTATTAATAATTCGAACTTCGGAAATATTATTAGCGTCAGAGGAGTCCGTGTCATACAGTTAAGTGGCCGGTTCAGCTGGTAGGACAACGCGTGCTATCGCTTCCCGGCGGCGGGAAGCGATAGCATCGCTAGGAAGCAACGAACCTGACCGAAGAACTGGAGGAGGCGACAGATGATGGGCCCGAAGCATTCCACAGGGGCTGCGAAGTTACAAATTGCCGGACTAGCGGCGCTTTTGGTCTGCGCACCGGTCGAGACGCTCGCACAGACCCCGACTGAGCAGCAGTTCTTCGATCAGTATTGCGCGGCGTGCCATAACGACCGTGTTCGCACGGGCAATTTCAGTCTGAGTCAGGTCGACTTCTCGAAGTTTGGCGCGCAACCAGAATTAGGCGAGAAGATTCTTCGGAAGCTGCATACAGGCACAATGCCGCCGCCTGACATTCCGCAGCCTTCGGACGCGGATCGCCACGCGATAGTGACGCGGCTTGAGGCATCGCTCGATGCCGCTTCAGCGGCAAACCTGAATCCCGGCCGCACCGAGACTGTGCGGCGTCTGAATCGAACTGAGTATAAGAATGCCATCCGCGACCTGCTGGCGCTCGACATTGATGTCAATTCGCTGCTGCCCGCTGACGACAGCGGTCATGGCTTCGACAACGTCAACGTGGGTGATTTGTCATCGACGCTGCTTAGTCGGTACATTTCGGCCGCCCAGACGATCAGCGACCTTGCCATTGGCAGTACGCAATCTTCTCTGCAAAGCGACACGATTTACCTGGCCGCGGATCTGACGCAGGAAGAGCACTTGGCTGGGCTGCCGCTTGGCACCCGCGGCGGATTCACAACATCGTATTTGTTTTCCCAAGACGGCGAGTATGACATCCAGGTGTTCCTCGCGCGCAATCTGGAGGGGCTTGCCGGAGGATTGCGTGACTCGCGCGTGCACGAAATGTTGGTGTTGATCGACCGGGAACCGGTCAAGACCTTTTATCTTGAGAAGCCGGAATCCGGCGACGTGTTCGACAAGGATTTGAAAGTGCGCATCCCCGTGACGGCCGGTCCGCACGATATTAGCGTGACCTTCGTCAAGGAAGGTTCCTCCCTTATCGACACGCCGAGGCAACCCACGGAGTCTCGCTTCAATGAAAGGCGAAACTACCGAACCGTGCCCGCGATCAATCAGGTGTCTGTGATTGGGCCTTATGAGGCGAAAGGCGTCGGCGACACGCCAAGCCGCCGCCGCTTGTTTGTGTGCCGGCCTGAAAGTGAAGACAAGGCAGTGGAAGAGGCCTGTGCGGACACGATTCTGTCGACGCTGATGAAGCGCGCCTATCGGCGGCCGATAACGCAAGCTGAAGTTGATATCCCGATGGAGTTCTATCGAAATGCGCGCGCCAAGGGCACTTTCGATAGCGGCATCGCGATGGCGCTCAGTTCTGTGCTGGTCAATCCGCAGTTCCTTTTCCGTGTTGAAAGAGACCCGAAGACAGTAGGGGCGAACGGCGTCTATAAGGTTTCCGATCTGGAGCTGGCGTCGCGGCTGTCATTCTTCTTATGGAGCAGCATTCCGGACGATGAATTGCTGGATGTTGCCATTCAAGGGAAGCTAAGTCAGCCTGCAGAGCTGGAGAAGCAGACGCGTAGAATGCTCGCTGACAAGCGGTCATTTAACCTAGCGACAAACTTCGCGGGACAGTGGCTGCGGCTGCGCAATCTTGACGCTGTAAGGCCGACTGCCTCCATCTATCCGGACTTTGACGATAACGTTCGTCAAGCCTTTCGTCAGGAGACGGAACTCTTCTTCGACAGCGTGCTGCGCGAGGATAGAAGCGTCCGTACATTCATCAAGTCGGACTACACTTTTCTGAACGAACGTCTGGCGAAACACTACGGAATCAATACGGTCTATGGAAGCCGGTTCCGGCGCGTTACGCTGCCTCCCGGCAGTAAGCGCGGCGGTCTGCTGCGGCAAGGCAGCGTGCTGTCGGTTACCTCGTACGCGAACCGGACGTCGCCCGTGCTGCGCGGGGTATTGGTGCTTAACAATATGTTGGGCGCGCCCCCGCCCGCTCCGCCGCCGAACGTACCGGCTCTCGACGAGAGTGGGGCGGCAGCCAATCTTCCGATGCGTGAACGGCTCGCTGCCCATCGCAGCAACGCTGTCTGCGCCAGCTGCCATCGCACGATCGATCCAGTGGGTTTTTCTCTCGAAAACTACAACGCGATCGGGCAGTGGAGAGAGTTGGAAGTGGAAGGGGCAGCGGTGGATTCGTCTGGAGCCGTGCCTGGCGACACACCGTTCCATGGAGTCAGCGGCCTCGAGGAGGCGTTGTTGCGCCGTCCTGAACTGTTTGTTGGAGCGTTGTCGGAGAACCTGCTGACCTTCGCGCTCGGACGAGGCGTCGAGTATTATGATGCGCCGGCCATCCGCAAGATTGTCCAGGAAGCCGAGAAGGACGACTACCGGTTCTCGTCATTGCTTCTCGGAATCGTGCGGAGCGCTCCGTTTCAAATGCGGCGCGCGGAAGTGACTCAGGTGAATGCGTCGGCGCAAGCTGTCGAGACGGCAAGTACCCGATAAGGCACTAGATAGAAGGAGACGATCATGTTTCTCACGAAAAAGGCTATTCCTAGGCGAACGATCCTCAAGAGCGCGCAAGCTGTTATTGGCTTGCCTTTGCTCGACGCGATGATACCGGCTTCGACGGCGTGGGCCGATACGCCCGCGAAACCCGTGTCCAGGCTCGGCTTCGTGTTTGTTCCGATGGGCTGCGATGCGTCGCGCTGGACGCCGCCAGGCGAGGGGACACTGGATACGCTCTCGCCTATTCTCGCTTCGCTTAAGCCAGTTAAAGAGCATCTCAGCGTAATCACCAATATGCGGTTGCCGAATGCTTATCCGGGTACGCACGACACGTCTAACTCCGCATTCTTGAGCGCCGCGCGCGCCAAGCACACCGAGAGTTCAGATTATTTCTTAGGCGTGACGGTCGACCAGATCGCGGCCAAGCAGATCGGCAGCGACACCCAGCTGCCTTCGCTGGAGCTCTCAATGGATCTCAACCCGCTCGCCGGCGTCTGTAACAACGGCTACGCGTGCGTGTATCAGAACTGTCTATCCTGGTCGTCCGCTACGACTCCTCTTCCCTCGGAGGCGCATCCGCGCGTTGTTTTCGAGCGTATGTTCGGACAAGGCGGCGATGCCGCGACCCGCCTGTTGGCGTTGCAGAACCGGGCCAGCTTGCTCGATTCGGTGACTGGGGAAATCGCGAAACTCAAGCAGAGCGTCGGCAACCACGACCGCGCGCGAATCGATCAATATTTGGAAAGCGTTCGTGACGTCGAGCGTGAGATCCAACGGGCCGAAGAAGCGGTAGCGGAAAACAAGACTCCTGACCTGGATCGTCCGGTGGGCGTTCCGGATGCGTTTGCCGACCATGTGAAGCTTATGTTCGACTTGCAGATTCTAGCTTTCCAGGCGGATATCACGCGTGTCGTCACTTTCCAGCTCACGAGGGAACAGAGCAATCGTACGTATCCGGAGATTGGCGTCAATGACCCGCATCATCCAACCAGCCACCACGGCGGCAACCCGGAAAAGGTCGAGAAGATCGCGAAGATCAATGCGTTTCACGTTTCGCTGTTCTCAGAGTTCCTGCAGAGAATGAAGGCCACTAGCGAAGGTGATGGATCGCTGCTTGATCACTCGGTATATCTCTACGGCAGCGGTATGGGGAATCCGAGCCTTCATGACCACGAGAACCTGCCCATCCTTGTGGCTGGCGGTTCGTCGACAGGCCTGAAAGGCAACAAGCACATCAGGTACGCGGAGGGAACAACTCTTGCGAACCTCCATCTCACGCTGCTTGATCGGGTTGGCGTCAAACTGGATTCGTGGGTGGACAGCACCGGAAAGGTAGAAGACCTTTTCGACAGCGTAGACCTCGCTTAAGGAGATTCACATGCACTGGCGAAATGTAAGTGGACTGGCATTGCTGGGTATGAGCCTCGCCGCCTCCGCTGGCGCGGCGTCAAGTTCGGCCTTGGCCGACGCTGCGGAACATCGCGACCAGGCCAGCTTGGGCGCACTCCTCAAAACGGGCGCCGACGTGAACGGAACGCAGGTCGATGGGACGACTGCGCTCCACTGGGCGGTGTATAACGACGACTTAGCGACCGCTGAACTGCTCGTCAAGTCTGGCGCTGACGTGAACGCTGTGAACCGATACGGCATCCAGCCATTGGTTACAGCTTGTAGGAACGGCAACGCCGGCTTGGTCAAGCTGCTCTTGGAAGCCGGAGCAAACCCGAATACCACATTGAAGGGCGGGGAAACCGTTCTTATGCTGGCGTCGCGCTCGGGGAATGTCGACGCTGTGAAGGCGCTGCTCGGGCGCGATGCGAACACCAGTGCTCGCGAGCGGCTTGGGCAGACGGCGCTGATGTGGGCTGCGGCCGATGGGCACACAGAGGTCGTTCGCGCGTTGATCGAGGCGGGAGCCGACGTCAATGCGGCTTCTGAGGCCGGGTTTACGCCGACTCTTTACGCCGTTCGGCAGGGCCGTCTTGAGACGGTTCGAGAACTGCTCAAAGCAGGGGTTGATGTGAACGCTATGCTCAAGCGTCCGGAGCGCCAGCAGCCCGCTCCAGGCCAGGGCGGCGGACCGGGAAGGCGCCCAAATCCGGGCATGAGTCTGTTGGCGATGGCCGTGCAGAACGCTCACTTTGAGCTGGCCATCGCTCTGATCGAGGCGGGGGCCGATCCGAACGATATTCGGACTGGATTGACTCCGCTCCATATGATTCCCGGCGTGCGGAAACCGGACAACAGCGACGGCAGCGATCCCGCGCCGCCCATCGGATCGGGCAGTCTATCCACCTTCGACTTCGTGCGTGAACTTGTAAAGCGAGGCGCCGACATCAATGCCCGTTTGCCCGAGTCCACGCGAAGGATGCCTGGTACGTCTTCGGGTGTAGGCGCGGGCGGCGGAGCGACGCCGTTTGTGCTAGCGGCTGATCGGGGCGATGTTCCTCTCATGCGCCTGCTTATCGAACTCGGCGCCGATCCCCTGCTGCCGACATTCACGAACACCACGTCTCTCATGGCTGCGGCCGGCGTCGGCACAGCAGAACCGGCGGAGGAGGCGGGAGAGGAAGCCGAAGCTCTGGAAGCGGTGACTCTGCTGCTTGATCTCGGCGCTGATATCAATGCTGTCAATGACGACGGCGATACGGCGATGCACGGAGCCGCGTACAATATCTCCCCGCTGGTCGTGAAGTTGTTGGCGGAGCGAGGCGCTGATCCGAATATCTGGAATAAACCCAACAAAGATGGCGTGACGCCGCTCTTCATCGCCGAAGGGTACAACGTGCGTCTTCCGCGTCCGGATGCGGAGACGACCGCGGCGATTCGCGAGCTCATGGTCAAAGCCGGCTTGCCAATTGACGGCGAAAGGCCCAAGATGGTCGATTCGTATGCGGAGCCCGCTCCGGAACCGGCCAAGCCTGCCACAGCAACCACGAAGTAAGTCGCGGGCGGAAACGCATCAAAGCCGACTAACGAAGGCAACCGGCTGGAACCAGGAACCCAGCCGGTCTGCCGAATCGGCGATGGCGGAGGTCCGCGGGCAGCCGCATGACGCAGCCGCCGGAAACGCTAGCTGCGGATAGCGGCCACAAGCTAAGATACGAACGGTCACGGATGGTCTATAAGTTATGGGAGTCTCAATATGATTGGTCGAAATTTGCTGGCGGTTGTTCTACTAGCCAGCGCGGTCTGTGCGGCCCAAAGCACGCCGCCGAACACCCTCAGCGCCGCCGAGAAAGCGGAGGGCTACGAACTCTTGTTTGATGGAAAGACGTTCACCGCTTTCGACCCGGCATCGGATAGGGACAAGGTTTGGAGTATCGTCGACGGCTCGCTCAAGAGCGATGCGACTAAAGGCGGCAGCCGTCTGGCGACAAAGGAAGAGTACGCAAACTTTATCCTGAAGACGGAATTTATGGCAGATCCCCGCGTTCACGCGCATCTCTGGCTGCGCAGCGGACGACCCAGGGGCGGATACGAACTGCAAATCAAGGACTACAACCCGAATAACACGGCGGTCGGAAGCATCACGGCCAGCATTACCAACGTCGGTCATGCACCCCCCGGGACAAAGATCGTTCCGGGAGTCTGGAACACTCTCGAAGTGAGAATGGAAGGCACGCACTTAACGGTGATCTATAACGGAAAGAAGACGGTCGATGTTAACGATTCGAAGTATGCGACGGGCCTAATCAGCTTACATGTGGCTACGCCGGAGCTTGCGCCGGGCGAGAACATAGCCTGGCGTAACTTGAAAATCAAACGGCTCCCCTAACGAAGTTCGTCACAACCGCTAGGCCCTGGGACCCCGGGGCCAACCCCCAATCCTTCCTTTTTAACTTTAAGGGCGTGCTGACATCCGTCGCTCCCGCCGCGCTCGTCTCTTTTCCGAGCGCATACCAGAGGACTGCCCGCTCCTAGGCTCATTCTTGAGCCACGGTGTTAATACGGGAGACGATGGTAAGAACCAACGGCATTATTTGCAATGAATAACTAAGTCGGGCCGGTTTACTTGGCCCAAGCATCGTAACGAGCGCCGATGTTAGCTGCCGCCGCGTCACCGGGATGAAATACCACCAAGTAGCGGAAGTGCAACTTCTCGCCCGGCTGGAGCGTGATCGAGCCGTCACGGCTGGGGTCGTCGAAGAAGTCGTGCTCACCGAAGATATTTGCGGCGAACAGGCCATAAGCCCGTACGTGCCAATAAGTTGGATGCTTGGGGTTAGATGGATGGTCGAAGATGGCAACACCGTAAGTCTTACCGCCGATGGGACCCGAATAGTCGACCCAGGCCGATGGTTTGCCCCACGTATTGGCCTCGCCCTTGGCGCCCTCGGCGTTGACGATGACGCCTCCCCCTGGTCCGCCGCCTATCGCTTCCTCGCGCATCGAGTCATAAAGACGGATGGCGAAAGTACCTTCCTTGGTGTCGCCGAATCGCACCGCTTCCTCGTTCGCTGTGAGCGTCAAGTCGAAGTCCATGGTGCGGACGTCCCCGTCCTGGGCAAAGCGAACGGTCCTCGCCTCGGTCAGCAGCGGCTGTCCGTCCTTCCCCACCCACTCGAACTCCGCGGACAGCGAGTCGCCGCCCACCGCGCCAACGGACTTGAGCACAATGTCGCCCCGGTTGGCGGCGCCTTCGGAGTTGGCCCAAAAGTTGGTGCCGTTGACTTGGTCGTGCGCGAACCACAGTCCTCTATGGTGCGGGTGATCGTCCGACTCGCCCGGCACGTCCTTGACCATGGGGTATTGCCGGGACACGATTGTTCCATCCGCCGCCCGCAGCGGGTGAAAGTAGGGCGTCGGGCCCTCGGGGCTCAGGTAGAGAGTCGTAAATGGCTCCCCTCCCAGTGAGACGTCGATCTGGTCGTCGTGCTGATCGAACGAGACCGCCGGCGGCGCGGGTTCCGCGGGTGGCGCTTCGGCCGAACAGCCGAGCAGCAAGAGCGCCGCTGCTATGGGAATGAAGAAGGAGATGGATCGACAGTTCACTGGCCAACCAGCATAGCGAAAATTTCGTGGGGCGGCTTGGCTACTCGCCGCGACGGTGCATCAGATACAGGCGGCGCGATGATCCGGACACTGCTTCGCTCTTCTCGATGACGAAGCGTTTTGCGAAGGCTTCCTCGAAACCAGCCTGGTCATAACGATCGAAGATGTCCTCGCGCGTTCGCAGCATACGCTGGACTTGAGAGTCCTGTTTCGGTACGAACTCGATAATCAGGCTCTTGCAGAGCCGCGAGAAGTAGTTCGCTGCTTTCTCCAGGGGCACATTGTTGGCGATGGCCAAGTGATGGATCAGCGCTAGGGCCATAACCAAGTCTGCCGGCCCGCGCGCTTCGAGAGAATCTCGTTCTTCTCCTGCCCAACCGATGCCGTTGCTGGGGTTGGTCAGGTCACCGACAAGCGGCAACAGATTCTTCGCGCCCTCCTTGCGGCACTGCTGGAAGTTCGCCTCCACGGCGGCCGGGTCGAAATCGATGGCAGTCGTGTCGATTCCTTTTTCGCTGGCGATCCGGCTAAAAACGCCCGTGTTGGCGCCCAAATCCCAGACGCTTGCCGGACGGGCGGCATCGATGAAGCTTGAGACGATTTCCCGCTTCAGCGCGAACGACTCGTCTGAATAATTCGTTGCCGAATAGTAGTTGGCCCAGTCGCCCTTGGGCGTCCAGTTCAGGCCTTCGACTGCTTTGTAAAGGCTGTCGAACAGGCCTTCCATTCCGAGGCGACCGACTTTCTTCCGCTCGACTTCGCCCTTATTTCCCTCGTCCGCGTTGCGTTCCTGGCTCTTGGCATGCAGATGGATGTGCATCAGCAAGGAGGGCTTGAGCCGCGTCTTGCCGGGCAACAAGGTTGCCGCTAGATCGATGGGGAGCCCGTCGATGTAGTTCCGCAACAGTGAGGCCAACCGCACGTCCACGTGAGCGATCAGCGCGAGCGGCGCCAGGAAGTGCTGACAAAACTGCCGGTAACCGGTCCATGGCCTGCCTTCCGCGTACTTTTCAAACGACAGTGTGTCGATAAATACCGGCCGCGAACCCTGAAACTGGATATTGTAGGCGCTAGCGTCCTTCAACGTCATGCCGTGCTCGAAAGCGATCTTTTGGATGCGCAAGGTGGTCAGCGCAGCTTGCTGCAACTGGCCGAAGCACCACTCATACGGATACGAGATGAGGCCAATCCGTTCGGGGGCGAGCACCTGATAGGCGTCCGGCGCCGCGGACTCCTGGGGCCCTAGCTCGACATGAGGAATGAGCAGACCCTCTTGCGTCAGGGCATCGTACAGCCCCGAACGCATCAAGTGGTCATAGTTTTCCTGATAGCGGCGATTGACTTGCCGCAGCACTTGGCCGCCGCGCCTGAACACGAAGCCGCTCGGATCGCGAAACGATCCGCCAACCCTCTCTGCGATCGCCTCAATGCTACTTGCGCTTGCCAAACTTTTCTCGAATCGCCGTCTTGATGCTGAGCCAAGACGATTTAATGGCAAATGCGACGCCGAGGAAGCCCGCCATAGCGACCTGCAGCATATAGCTTCCCGACCCCGGATCGAGATAGCCTCCGCAGTCGCCGGGCAAAGTTTGCAGTTTTGCTGCCAGCCTGACGGAGATGTTTCGGGACTGAATCGACACGGTAGTTTCCTTGTTCGCTCGCGGGTGTGCCGCCAGCGCTACTTCGACTATGGCGTCGCCGAGCTTCCGCGTAAATCAGGTGTTTTGCCGAGAGACGGCGTTGCTGAAGCTCGGCGCTCCAGGCGCCAAGTAGATGGGGCGCTCTAGAGCTGGCCCGCCAAGCTAAACATCGGCAGGTAAAGCGAGATCAACACGAAAGCCACAAAGGCGCCCATCACCAGCATGATGACCGGCTCAATGAGGCTAAGCGCGGCGGTCATGGCGTTGGAGACGTCGTCGTCGAAAAACTCGGCGACGGAGTCCAACATGGCGGGCAGGGCGCCCGTGGACTCGCCGACCTGGATCATTTCCACTGCCAGAGGCGGAATCACTCCCGTTTCTGCCAGGCTCTTCGACAAGGGCTGCCCTTCGCGCACCTTCTCCTTCGCTTGGGAGATAGCCCGACGCAGGATCCGCGATCCTAGCGAGTCGCCCGTCGTTTCCAGCGTCGGCAGCAGCGGGATGCCGCCGTTGAGCAGAGTGCTCATCAACCGGCAGATCTGCGAGACCTGATACTTCTGCCAGATCTTGCCGAATATCGGCGCGCTGATCTTAAGGCGGTCCAACGAGGACTGCGCCGCATCCGTTCTCACCCAAGAGACGAGCGCGATCACCATGGCGACGAACGCTCCCGTGATCAACCAAAAATTCTCCGAAAAGGTCACGCCGAAGGCCACCAGCCACTGCGTCATCTGCGGCAGATCAGCGTCCATCGAGTCGTACAACGAGGCGAACTCCGGAACGACGTATGTCATCAAGAAGAGAATCAACGCCAGCACCAGCACGACTAACAGGCTGGGGTAGATCAGCGAAACCAGCACCTTCTTGCGCACAGCTAGCGTCACCTTCTGGTACTGCACGTAGCGATCAATCACTTCCGGTAAACTGCCCGATTTCTCGCCGGCCATGAGCGAGGTCACATAAATCGGCGGGAACGCCTTCTGGGCGCGGAATGCGTCGGACAGCGGAGTTCCCGTCTTTACCGCCGCGCGAATCGACGCGATATGCCTCTGCAAGGCGCGGTTGCGTATGTTGCCTTCAAGCAGTTCGAGCGATTTGAGGATCGGAAGTCCAGCACGGATCAATGTCACGAACTGCTGATTAAAGATCAGGAACTGTTCCAGAGCCAGTTTCTGTCGCTTTATCGACCCTGCGCCGCCAGCCGCAAACAACGGCTTGGCCGAAATCGAGTAAATTAGCAGCCCTTGCGCGGCGTAACGTGCGCGAAGGTCGTCTTCCGATGCGCCGCTCTCAACCCGTTCGTGGACCATGCCTTGGGGGTCCGCATATTTGAGAACGAAGTCGGCCATTACAGGTTGTCGCTAAGAGCGGTCTCGGGCAAGACTTCCGCTCCCGCCGGCGCCTCGAAGACGAACAGCCTCTCGTCCAACTGCGGATTCGTGCGTTCGTTGCTGAAGATGAAATCCGTCACCGACTCATCCTGGCCGTGCGCCCGTAGCGCCGACAACCGATAGTCTTGCTGGGGTTCAAAGTAAAATTCAACCGTCGTGTAGGCTTCCTGTCCGGTGCGCCCCTCGCCCACCAGCACCCGCTTGCCGTCAATCGTTTCGAACCTCAAGTTCTTGAACTGTCGCGAGAAATCCAGCCGCCCCAGCAGGAACGACAACGGCGCTCGCAGGTCCACGCTCTGATCCAACAAGATCGTCCGAACCTGGTTCGTGTATGGGTTGTACTGGTAGAGGCGCTGTCCGTCGCCGATGAGCAGTTTCCCCTTTGGTTCCCGGTAATCCCAGCGCATGCGCTGAGGCCGGTAAAGCAATACCGTGCCGCTCTCCGCCGGCCGGCTCGCTCCGCCGAAACTCAATGTCTGGGTGAAGTCGATCGACAAGGTAGCCAGCCGGTTGTAGTGCAGTTCGATTGCCTGGCTGACTTCGCCGACCGAAGCTTGCTGCGCCTGCAGCAGAGGGGCAGCGAGCATCAGGTATAACAGTGCGGGAATGGTAACGCGCGTCACATAGAGTGTGACGCGCGGAAACCGAAAATCGTTGACTGGAATCAAGAAGCCCGAGAATTTCGCGCTGCGGCAGCGCGGCCGGCCCCTTGCCGTTCCGGCTGGACGGGCTTCTTGAGGTCGACTCCCGCCGTGAGCCTCTCGATCTGATCGGAGATGCACACGCCGATGATCGGCTGCTCCGCATTCTTGAGAATGTCGACGATAGAACTGTGATCTGTTTCGAGGAACAAGGTCTTACCGTCAGTCAGCAAGTGGACTTCGCCGCCGTCCTGCACCGCAGCCATGAACTGAGGCCCCAACTCCTTCTTTAGGAATCGTAGAACCCTGCGGATCTTCTGCAGCGAAATACCTTTGCGCCGCAGTTCGGTGATTAACGAGACTTCGACCACCTCATGCAACTGGTACATGCGGCGATGCCCACGCTGGACGGGAGACACGACGCCTTGTTCGTCCCACCATTGGAGTTGGCGCAGGCTAACGCCCGTCATGTTCGAAACGTCCAAGCTGCTGTAGGTCTCAGCGGCGTATCCGTTGACAGCTCGGCGATGGTTCTTCTCGTTCAAAGCGATGGCTCCCACGGGCAATGCCCAATAGGACCTAGCGATTGTACAGCAGGAGATTCACGTCTGAATACCCTCCGCTAGGCCCTTGCAAAACGACGGTCTTAGCCGCCTCCGACAAACTGCACGATCTCTAACTGATCCCCTGGGAGCAATTCGGTCGCTTCCCACGCGGTCCTCGCAGCAATGCGCCGGTTGTGTTCGACGGCCACGCGGTCAAGCGGCAGATCGAGTCGCGCCAGCAAATTGGTCAGAGTAGTACCGGGTTCTACGCTCCGCGGCTCGCCGTTCACGACGATGCTGAAATCGCGAAGTTCCTTCGACCCGGACACGTGGACATTATAGGCGTAACGTCCGGTTCGGGTCGCGCCCTTTTTTTGACGACGGAGCGCGAACACTCGGCAGCCTTCGCCTCGAACCGCCGTTGGGCTCGGTTATGGCATAATGCCGGAGCGTCCCTACGTCGTCGTTATGAAGCCCTCTCTGCTTGCCCCTTTCATTGTTCTGGCGCTTGTCCCCGCCTACGCTCAAGATCGGAGTCCCTCCGACGTTAAGCATCTCGTCGTTTACCAGGAAAGCGGACGCTTCGCCGGTTGGCCTGCCAATCACGGCATCTGGTCCTGGGGCGACGAAATTTTGGTCGGCTTCGAGCGCGGCTATTTTCGCGACAACAACGAGAGCATGCACGACATTGACTACACTCGCCCCGCCGAGCATGTGCTCGCTCGCAGCCTCGACGGCGGCGAGACTTGGACCATCGAGCAACCGCTTAGCTTGCAGCCGCCGCCAAATACGAAAGTTGCCAACGTCCTCACAGGGCCGGACGGCCCGGCTCTGCGCAAGTGCACCGGGGGCTACGACTTCAACAATCCCGACTTCGTAATTACCTTCCGCATGGAGAGCCATCAGAACGGCCCGTCGCACTACTACGTCTCGGGAAATCGCGGCAAAACCTGGGACGGCCCGTGCAGCCTGCCCGACTTCGGTCAGCCCGGCATCATGGCTCGCACCGACTACATCATTAACGGCCGGCAAGACATGACCGTCTTCCTCACGGCAGCCAAGCGCAACCGTCAAGAGGGCCGTGTTATCGCCGTTCGCACGCGCGACGGCGGCCGTAGCTGGAACTTCCAGGCCTACATCGGTCCCGAGCCCCTCGACTACGCAATTATGCCCTCAAGCGTGCGAATCGGCGCCTCGTCCATCGTGACCGCCGTGCGCCGCCGCAATTGGATCGACGTGTACCGCTCCAACGATGACGGCGAGTCGTGGACTCTGCTCAACCAGGCGGCAACGGACATCGGCGGCAACCCGCCCAGCATGGTGCGCATGCCCGACGGCCGCCTGCTGATGACCTACGGCTACCGCAAAGAGCCCTACGGCATCCGCGCTCGCTACAGCACCGACGAAGGTCTCACCTGGAGCGAACCGATCATCCTGCGTCAAGACGGCGGCGGCCGTGACCTCGGCTACACGCGCACCATCCTGCGTCCCGACGGCAAGCTTGTCACTGTGTACTACTACAACACCGACGCCGCCCGCGAACGCTTCATCGGCGCAACCATCTGGGATCTCAACTCGGTCCGGTAAGCTGGTTAACGGCTTTCTGAGGTCCGTCTAGCGTCCGGTGGATGTGCAATAGGTAGCGGACATCGCTAACTCGAAAGAAGAAACCTGCGTGCTGCGAACAGGCCTCTCTGCGTAGAGGATTGCAAGGGGCCCATATGCCCTCTTTCGATTAAGCTGACCGCAAGGCCTTCCATTTCTTGCCCAGATACCGGTTCCAGTACATCAGGAAGCCGGTAATCGTGAGCAGCGGCAGCGCGAGACCGAATATACACCAGATCCACTTAACGACAGGTCCCCACGAGGTACCGAAGTGTAAGGGAATCACCAGCCAAACCAGCCAGTCTCCCAGCGTCTGGTTACGGCCGCGGCGCCAGGTGTAGAGATGCTTGCCGGAATTCTGATCGAAGTAGAGGAAGTCCGTATTGGCGTAGTCCCCCATCCGCCCGTGGGCCATGTAAACAGTGAAGATTGCCCGTTCGCCGCGGCCGTAGAAGTAGCCTTCCAGGGCTGCGTCGGGAGAAATCCGTTGAGCCTCGCGCAGGACCGAAACCACGTTTAGACCACCGGGAGGCTCCATGGGACGGTCCTGCAGCTTACGCATCTCTCCTCCGGGATAGAGCGCGGTCGTGACCGTAGAGATCGCCTCTGCTGGCCCAGTGACGATCCGTGGCCATGTGAAATACATGCCGGTCACCGCCCAGATCAATGTGAAGACGATAGTCCAGAAGCCGGTGGCGCTGTGTAGGTCCCAGTTGACACGCTTCCAACTCCTTCGGATGTCCACCTTCAGCGCGCGCGTCCATTGGCGAAGCCCCGGCCACCACAGCACGATGCCGGTGACCGCCAACGCCAGCAGAACGCTCGCGCCGACACCGTTCCAGAATCGGCCGCTACGGCCCAGAAGTAAGTCGAAGTGAAGATCCTGCATCCAATGAACCCAGGAACCTTCTCGGTCGGCAGCTCCGAGAATTTCGCCCGTAACGGGATGCGCGTAGACGGCTAGCTCTTCCTCGTGCTCGGGCGGCCCGCGGCGCGGGGACTCGACCGCACCCTCGGGCGTGGGCTTCGGGCGGTCGCGAACGGTAATGACGTAGAGCGGATTGAATTCGCTGGGGCAGGCCGTCAGGAACACGACTTGTTCCGGGTAAGCCGCATTGACTCGCTCTTCGACGGCGTAGAGTCCCTCCGGCGAGCAAGCCCGCGTGTCGACGGCCGGTACATCTACCCGGGGCCTGGGCATCAGCTCCTCCTTGAACACGAGGATCGACCCGCTGACGCCGACCGCGATGATGTAGAGCCCGACGATGACGCCGGCCCACAAGTGAACCTGAAAGAAGGCCCGCCGCAGCCAGATCTGCTGCGGCCGAGCGACCCAGCGGCGCCAGAGGGTATCCGGCGGCCGCTGGGCTGTATTCCGCATGTTCATGGCTGAGTCTTAGAACTGAAGCCGCAGAGCCAATTGCACCGAGCGGGATCCTCCCATCTGGTACAGCGCGTTGAGCCCGCCTAGCTGGCCGGCGAGCGTTCCGTTGGCCCAACCGAACGGATTCGAGGCCGTGCTTCGCGAGAGATCCGTGTTGATCGAGCCGAAGTTCGACTGATTGAACACATTGAACGCCTCGGCGCGGAACGTCAGCCGAAAGCGCTCGGTGAGGACGAAGTTCCGCCGCAGCGCAAGGTTGGTCTGATAGGCCGCGAAGCCGCGCACGATGTTGCGACCGGCGCTGCCGTCCTCGCCATTGGCCGGGATCTCGAAGGCATTGATGTTGAGCGCCCGACCGCCCGGCGCGCCTTGTACCTCCATGTACAGAGGTTCGCCGGCGACTAGGTTTGGCCGCGTCGAGTACTCTATGCCCGCGGGCGACACGACTGTTCCCGCCGTCACGTCCACCGGCAGAGCCGAGCGCGCCATGATCCTTGCGTCAACGCCCCAGCCGCCTAACAGGGTTTGTGCGGCGGAGTTGCCGTAGACGGTCGGCAGGTCGTAGGAGATCGCCGCCTGCAGGTTGTGGCGGATGTCGTAGTCCGAGCTCGCCCGCAGTAGAGTGTTGGTCGTGAAGTTCGTCGTCGAATCGTCGATGGCATGCGCCCAGGTGTAGGAGACCAGCGACTGAAAACCCCGCGCGAAGTGACGACGGAACTGAGCCTGCAACGAGTTGTAGCTGGAGTTTCCTCCGTTCCTCGTGGCGAACAGGAACGACGTGCCGGCGGGGAAGTTCGGGTTGCCGAAATTCTCCGGGAACATCTCGCGGGCGAGCAGCAGGTTGCGTCCGCCCGAGCCCACGTAGCCGACGTTCAGCACGTTGCTTTCGCCGAGCTGTTGTTCGATAGTCGCGTTCCACTGCAGTGCATAAGGCAGTTCAAGATTGGGATCGAACGCGAAGATGTTGTTGTACGACGTTGGGTCGAGCCGCGGCACGGGCGCTGGGATCGCGTTGAGCTCGGCCTCGGTCATAGGAAACGGCTCGCCGTTGAGATTGACTGTGCCGGTGATGCCCAGGCCGTACCAATAGCCTTCCGAAGCTTGCACGGTGCTGGTGTCATGGAACAAGCCGCCGCCCACACGCAACACCGTCGCGTATTTGGGGCCGGAAGTCAGCCTGTAGGCGAGCCCGACGCGCGGTCCGAAGTTTCTGTAGCTGGTGCTCCACAGGTCGCTGCCCGGGGGGGCGATATTGGTGGTCGCCAAGTTGTCGAGTTGGTCCACAGTCACCGGCTGGATGCCGTTCGCATCGCGCGGCGCCGGGCTCCACTCCCATCGCAGGCCCAGCGACAGCCGGAGGCGGTCGGTCACGGCCCACTCGTCCTGCACGTAGAGCGAGAGATTCTTGTAGACAGGCGCCATATCGCCCGCCGAGCGGTATCCCGTATAGAGACGGGGAGAGTTGGTCAGAAACTCCTCAGCGGTGTAGTAGAACGGCGTCTGGTAGTAGCGCGGAAGGGTCGACGCCGTCCGCAGGTGGCGAAAGTCGAATCCCGTCTTCAGAGTGTGGCGACCCTGAACGTACGTGAAGTTGTCGACGACATTGACTTGACGTTGACGGTTGTTCTGCGGGTTGAGCCAGAAGCCGAAGCGGGCGCCGACGCGGTAGCTCAGCAGGGCCCAGTCGGCTTCGGTCTGCCCCGGAAGATCGCTGATTCGCAAAGGCGACGCTCCGCCGAAGTCGTCGATGTACACGTCGGTTAGCTGATCGGACCATGTCATGTTGAAGCGCAGGTCGTTGGTGGCCCGGTGGCTCAGGATGTTGGTTCCGCCAAACGTCATGGTCTTGGTGTTGATCTGTGCATTCGTGACCTGCGCCAAGTTGCTGGAATAGCGGCTGTCGGTGTTCGAAGGTACGAACGAGACACGGCCGAACACGCGAAAGGCGTCGTTGAAGACGTGATCTGCGCGCACGCTGGTCGAGTTGATCGAGCTCGGTTGGGAATAGGCGGCGACGAACGGCGCCGTGTGTCCCTCCTCCTCTGGATAGCCGGAGGAGGGAAGCGGGAAGGAATCCATCAAGGGTTGCAAGGCATCGGGCGCGATCTCTCGCATCTCCAGCGTGGGAACTCCGGTGGTGCGAGCCTCCTGCGGGCTGCGCAGCCGCAAACCCTCATAGGAGACGAAGAAGAACGTTTTGTTGCGGATGATCGGGCCGCCGAGCGTTCCGCCGAAGTCGTTCTGGCGCATTTTGGTACGGTCGATGCCCGAGCGGTTGTTGAAGAAGCTATTCGCGTCCAGTACGTCATTGCGGAAGTAGTGGAAAAGTGAGCCGTGGAACTCGTTCGTGCCGGAGCGACTGGTGAATGAGAACTGCCCGCCCGGCACCCGGCCGTACTCGGCCGAGTACGTCGATGTGCTACCCCGAAACTCCTGTAGGGCGTCGACCGAGATGAGGCCGTGGGTCGTGCCGAGCGCCGTCGCATTCGACACCGAGCCCGAGTAACCGGCTCCGCGTCCAGGTGAGTCCGAGTTTACGCCAGTGTTTGCGCTCACGCCGTCAACCGTGAAGTAGTTCGACTCGGCCCGCATGCCGTTCACAGAGAACCCGCCGCTTCTGCCCGAGTTCGACGGAACGGCGTTTACGCCGGGAATCAGCGTCAATAGCGACTGGAAGCTGCGGCCGTTCAGCGGCGTGTTCCGAACGAACTGCTGATCCACGACGGTGCTCACGGCGGCGTCGATCGTGTTGAGCTGCACAGCAGACGCCTGGACCGTCACGGTTTCGGTCGCGGCGCCGAGTTGGAGCGGCAAATCAACTGCAATTCGACCGCCGACCTCAAGGACGACGTTCTCCACGACGCGACGCTCAAAACCCGGTGCTGAGACTGTTATCTGATAATCGCCCGGAGGGAGCGCAGGCGCCACGTAGAGGCCTTCTTCGTTTGCCGCAACCTCCCACTGCGCCTGGGTTTGGCTGTGGGTCAACTCCACCTCGGCGCCTGGAATCGCCGCGCCCGAGGGATCGACGACTCGTCCGTAGATCTGCGTCTGCTGACCCCAGGCGGAACCAGCTGCAAGCGAAATTGCAATGAAAAGTATAATTACATACGCCGTGTAAGGCCGGCGTCCTCTGTGGTGCAGAGACATGTATCCCCCTAAATGCTGGAAAAGAGCAAGAAATCCCGCAAGTGCTCGCTGGCGGCCCAGTTGAGCAGGGCCGAGTCGGTTCAGCAACTCACTTGCTGTTGATCGAAAAAACAACGATCAGTTCTTGTACCTAGCGTAATTCGATCCAGAGAGAAAGTGCAACCGAACTGCAAAAACATAGGCGCGATGTGAAAGAACGTCGTGAGCGGAGACCGACTATGCCATTAGCCGGGATTCTGTGGAGAGGGCGATCGGACCGAAGACTTGCCAAGGGATTCCTTTGCAGCGCTTTAGCGCGCTCAGCCTTGGCTCTGGTTCCCGGTCGCGTTACAATGCCGTGGCGCGCCATGCCCGAAATCTCCGTACAACTCAAGCAAGCGGGACCCAGGACTTCGGAGACCACCATCCGTGAACATCGCGTTCTGATCGATCGTCCTGAGTCAAAGGGCGGCGACAACCTTGGCCCGATGGGCGGCGAGTTATTTCTGGCTGCGGTCGGCGGCTGCTTCCTGAGCAACATGTATGCGGCCGTCAGCGCCCGCGAGGCCGCCGTCTCCAACGTCCAGGCAGAAGTGGTCGGCCGCCTCGAAGGCGACCCTCCGCGCTACGAAGAGATCACCATCGCCGTCAGCGGAGACTATGACGACCTCGAGCTGTTTCAGAAGCTCGTCACCATTTCTGAGCGGGGTTGTATCATGGTCAACACCCTGCGGCCGCTGCTCAAGCTCCATGTAGTCGTCGCCCGGCCGCATTAAGGAGTACCATGTTGACCAATTTCGTCCGAGTAACCCTGCTGTTTGCTGTTGCCGTTTCGGCGGCCGCCCAACAAACCTACTTTCCGCCGCGCGGAGATTGGGAGCGTCGCACGCCTGAGCAAATGAACATCGACCCCGTCGCTCTCAAGGCGGCCGTCGACTTCTCTATCGCCAGCGAGAGCAAGGACTTGCGCGACCTTGAAGAAAATCACCGTCTCAGTTGGGGCAAGGAGCCGTTCGACGAGCCGCTGGGCCCTTTCCGCACGCGCGGCCCCCAGACCGGGCTAATTATCAAAGACGGCTACATCGTCGCCGAGTGGGGCGAGGTTGAGCGCGTCGACATGACCTTCAGCGTCGCCAAGAGCTTCTTGTCGACGACCATCGGCTTAGCTTTTGACGACGGGTTGATACGCGACATCAACGACAAGGTTCGCGACTATATGCCGCCCGTTGTACTGCCCGTCGGCGACGGTGAACCCGGAGACGAAGAGACGGGCATCGGCAACCCCAACGTGAAACTGTTGTTTGAGTCCGAACACAATCGCAAGATCACCTGGGACCACCTGCTGCGCCAAACCAGCGACTGGGAAGGCACACTCTGGGGTAAGCCCGACTGGGCGGACCGTCCCCCTGACAACGATCCCCACAAGAATCGCATACGCAAGCGGAACGAACCCGGCACAGTCTACAAGTACAACGACGTACGCGTAAACTTACTGTCGCTCGTCGCGCTGCAGGTTATTCGCCGTCCGCTGCCGCAGGTCCTGCGCGAGCGCATCATGGACCCGATTGGCGCGTCCAATACTTGGCGCTGGAATGGCTACAAGAACTCTTGGGTCGAGATCGACGGCCAGATGATGAACTCCGTCCCTGGCGGCGGACACTGGGGCGGCGGCATGCAGATTAGCGCGCTGGACCAAGCCCGCTTCGGCTATCTCACCCTCAATAAGGGCAAGTGGAACGGTCGCCAGCTGATCTCCGAAGAGTGGCTGGATATGGCCACAACCCCCACCAAGCCCGAGCCCGGCTACGGCTTCATGAACTTCTACCCCAACACCGGACGCAAAGCGATGCCCGCCGCGCCCGAATCCGCCTTCCGGCACATGGGCGCCGGCTCCAACATGATCTACGTCGATCGTGAAAACGGCCTGGTCGTTGTCTCACGCTGGATACAAGGTTCGGCCATACCCGAGTTCATCGAAAAAGTCCTGGCAGCGATGCCTAAGTAGGCGGCCATGATCACGCGCAGAAATTTCGCCCTCGCTTCTGCCGCCGCGACCGCCGCCGGCTGCAGTTCCGCTGAGGCGCCCAGCGAACCTGCCGCGCCGATGACCAAGATGACGCTCAGCATCCACCAGAACACCGCCCGGCCTGCCGGCTACCGGGGTTCGCTCGAAGGTTGGGCGAAGGCGGGCATCAAGTACGTCGAACTCAACGACGGCGTACTCGATGCATTCCTCGAAACCGACACGCTCGCTGCCGCCAAACAGATCCTCACCGACAACGGTCTGACTCCCGTGTGTGGGGCGATCATGGCTCAAGACCTCTGGCTTCCCGGACCTGAGCACCAGAACGCTCTCGAAACCTGGCGAAAGCGTTGTGAACAATACAAAGAACTCGGCTTGGAGAGAATCTATTCACCGTCGGGCACGAACCGCCCCGTCACCCTCGAAGACTTCGCAGCGACGCCCGCCTGCATCCGCGAGGCGGGTGACATCGCCTCCGAATACGAGCTGACCGGCATGATTGAATTCACTCGTACCTCAACGCACCTTGCGACGCTCGGCTCCGCCCTCAGAGTCATCCGCGAAGCCGACCACCCGAACATCAAGCCCATGCTCGATTTCTTCCATTTCTGGTCGGGCCTGAGCAAATTCGAAGACCTCGAGACGCTGGAACAAGGCGAGATACAGCACTGCCACTTCCAAGACCTGCTCGACGCTCCGCGAGAACTCACCGACAACTCCTACCGTTTGATCCCGGGCGACGGCGTCACGCCGATCGCCAAGATCATTCACAAGCTCTCCGAGAAAGGTTATGCCGGCGCCTTGTCCGTCGAGCTCTTCCGCGACGAGATCGTCAACGGCGACCCCTACGAAGTGGCGACGGAAATCCGCACCAAGTGCGAACGCGTCATGACCGCTGCCGGCGTCGCCTAACGCGGCGGCAGATCGGCCTGGATCATCCGCAGTCCTCTCCCCGAACGCGCCTGACCACGCCGCGCCTTGTTCGCTAAACTAATCCCCAACCCAAAAGGGGGACTTCAACCATGAGCGAAATCACACTACAGGTCAACGGCGCCGCGCACACCGTGGACGTTGAACCGTCCACCCCGCTGCTCTATATCCTGCGCAACGATCTCGATCTGAGCGGGCCGCGCTTCGGTTGCGGCCTTGGTCAATGCGGCGTTTGCACCGTGCTAGTCGACGGGCGCGCGGTACGTTCTTGCATCACGCCCACATCCTCTGTCGCTGGGAAACAGATCACCACCCTCGAAGGGCTTTCTCAGAACGGTCGGCTTGATCCCGTCCAACAAGCCTGGATCGACGAACAAGTTCCACAATGCGGCTTCTGCCAAAACGGACAGATTCTCACCGCCAAGGCGCTGCTCGCCAACAATCCGAATCCCACAGACGCGGAGATCCGCCAGGGCATGGAGGGCGCGCTGTGCCGTTGCATGACCTACTATCGCATTCAGGCCGCCGTCAAACGCGCCGCGCGCACAATGGCCGCCGCCAACCAGGAGGTGACGGCATGACTTCCCGCAGAGAATTCCTCAAGAATACAGGCCTGCTCGTCGTCGGCATCGGCTCGGCGCAGTTTGCATCCGCGCAAGCCGCCGGCCCTTACCCCGATATCGACTTCTATCAGCTGGATTCCTGGATCGTCATCCGCGAAGACAACACCGCCACTTTCTATGTCGGCAAAACCGACCTCGGACAGGGAACCGGCACTGCCTTCCGCCAGATCATGTCCGACGAGTTGGATATCGCCTACGATAAGACCGACGTCGTCATGGGCGTCACCGACCGCACGCCCGATCAAGGCGGCTCGGGCGGCTCGGATGCGTTGCAGAGCGACGGCTGGCCGATGCGTCGCGTTGCTGCCGAAGCTCGCCGCGTCTTGCTGAGCCTGGCCTCGGATCGTTTTAACGTCCCCGTCGAGCAACTCTCCGTCAGCGATGGCGTAGTCACTGTCACGGCCAATCCGTCCCGCCGCGTTACCTACGGCGAACTCATCGGCGGCAAGCGCTTCAACGTGACTCTCACGGGACGCAATATTAACGAGGTCACCGGTCAAGCGCCGCTCAAGACCGTCCAGCAACTCAAAGTGACTGGCACGTCGCCGCAGCGCTTCGACATTCCGCCCAAAGTAGACGGCTCGCTCAAGTGGGCCGTCGACGTCAAAGTCCCTGGCATGGTGCATGCCCGCAACGTTAAGCCGCCGACGGCCGGCGCTCAGCTCGTCAGCATCGACGAATCTTCCGTCAATAGTGTCCCCGGCTTGATTCAAGTCGTCCGAGAAGGCAACTACGTCGCCGTGGTCTGCGAACGCGAAGAGCAAGCGATCCAGGCCGCCCGCCAACTCAAGGCCGAGTGGAAGAAACCGGAATCCTCGCCTTTCCCGCCGTCCGACGACCTGCATTCTTTCATGCGCGCGGCCGAGCCTATCTCCAGCGGCGAGCCTCGCGTTGAGGGCGATCCGGACGCGGCGTTTGCGGGTGCGGCTAAGACCTTCGAGGGCGACTATTTCGTTCCCCTGGTTGGACATACAGCCATCGGCCCGGCGCACGCCATGGCTGACCCCTCTGACGGTCAGCTCACCATTTATTCCAACGACATGAAGTCTTATGGGCTGCGCGCCGGCGTCGCCAAGTTCCTCAACATGCCCGCCGACAAGATCCGCGTTGTTTGGATGGACGGCCCGCAGGCCTACGGACGCACTGCCGCTGACGATGCTGGCTTCGAGGCCGCCTACTTGGCGACCAAGCTCAACCGCCCCGTCCGCGTGCAATGGATGCGCGACGAAGAGACGGCCTGGGATACCAAAGGTCCCGCCTACGCCATGCGCATGCGCGGCGCACTCGACGCGAACGGCAATCTTATCGCCGCCGATCAAGACTTCCGCGCCATCGACTACAACCACGTTGGCTACAACGAGCACGACTCCGTGCTCATCGCCCAACTGACCGGACGCCGTCGCGCCACGCCCGCCAACGGCCGTGCATCGGTTTCGACGGACTTTTACGCCATTCCCAACCGACGCTTTTCCACGCACGTCGTTAGTCTGCCGCTGATTTGGGAAACGCCCTTGCGAACCGGCAATCTGCGCGACCCGGATGGGCCGCAGGTCACCTTTGGCTCGGAGTCATTCATCGACGAAATGGCCTACGAGGCCGGTGCGGATCCGCTCGCATTTCGTCTGAAGATGCTTGAGGCAAGCACGGACGACGACGAGGGCTTCCGCCGTGCCCGTTCCATCGCCTGCGTCAAAGCTGCCGCCGAGGCATACGGTTGGGACACACGCACATCGCCCAAGCCGCGCGGAGATGGCGATATCCTCACCGGGCGCGGGATTGCCTACTCCTACCGTAGTCAAACCATCGCCGCCGAGATCGCCGAAGTTGAGGTCAACCGGCGCACCGGAAAAGTCTGGGTCAAGCGAATCGTATGCGCCCACGATTGCGGACTCGTTGTTAATCCGGAAGGACTGCGCCATACCGTCGAATGCGGTCTGCAGTACGCGCTGAGTCGCGCCTTGCACGAAGAGGTCGCATTTAACTCTGAGAAGGTCACCAGCGTCGACTGGGGCTCGCATCCCTCGCTGCGGCATTCGGACACCCCCGAGAAAATCGAGGTCGTCATCGTCAATGGCGACCCCAACCCCGACCGCCCCGACCTGCCGCACTACGGCGCCGGCGAAGCTTGCACGAAGCCGTTCTTGGCCGCCGTGGGCAATGCAATCTTCGACGCTACCGGCGTCCGCATCCGCAGCGTTCCGTTTAGGCCGGCACGCGTGCTCGCGGCGCTGAAGGCAGCCAACGTCTAACCTTTAGGGGAACTTTAAGGGGCAGGCGCCCGTGCCTGCCCCCGCGTACGCACGGCATTTGGCTGATCGCATTGATCGGGCGTAATCCTTCTACTCCCTCCGCCGCGACTAAGGAGCGTATATGGCTGACTATTACAATCAACAGGATCTTCCTCGTTTTGGGGAAATGGGTAAGAATGTCCCAGAGCTTTGGGAGAAGTTCCAGGCTTGGTACGGCGCCGTCTTCCAAGGGGGAGCGTTGTCGGAGCGTGAAAAGGCGCTGATCGCCCTAGCCGTCGCTCATGCCTTGCCGTGCCCTTACTGTATCGACGCCTATACTCAGGAGTGCCTGGAGAAAGGTTCGAACATGGACCAGATGACCGAAGCTGTGCACGTCGCGTCAGCCATCAAGGGCGGAGCCGCCCTGATTCACGGTTTGCAGATGCGCAACGTGGCCGACAAGTTGAGCATGTAGGAGCCGAATCCGCGTGACGCAACAGCTCGACGCTCGCGGGTTGGCGGTCTCCGCTGAGCAACTGCGCGTGCTCAACGCATCGACCTCTGGGCACAAGCCATTCGACGATACTCTCCAGGGCGCTGGCTTGCACCCTCTGGTGGCTGCGGGCATCGAGATTTTCCAGATCAACGTTGGCAAGTTCTGCAACCAGGCCTGCCGCCACTGCCATGTCGGCGCTGGACCAGATCGCCGCGAAATCATGACCCAACAGACGGCCGAGCTAGCCGTTAGAGCTCTGCGCCAGACGGAGGCGCACACCGTCGACATCACCGGCGGCGCTCCGGAACTCGCGCCCCCGTTCCGATACCTCGTGGAGGAATCGAGAAAGCTCGGCAAGCGTATTATCGATCGCTGCAACTTGACCGTCCTGCTGCTTCCGTCGCAATCCAGTTTGGCCGGCTTCCTGGCTGAGAACGAGGTGGAGATCGTTGCCAGCCTGCCGTACTTCCTGGCCGAAAGAACCGACGCGCAGCGAGGCAAAGGCATCTTCGACAAATCGATCGCGGCGTTGCGGCTATTGAACTCACTCGGTTACGGTCGTCCAGAGTCGAATCTAAAATTGAATCTCGTTTACAACCCGACCGGCGCATTCCTGCCGCCTTCCCAATCGGGACTGGAACTCGATTTCAAGCGCGAGCTTCACGCGCGCTACGGCATCGTCTTTAACTCGCTCTACACGATCACCAATATGCCGATTAGCCGGTTCCTTGAGTTCCTCATACGCTCGGGGAATTATGAGCGCTATATGACCCGCCTGGTCAACGCCTTCAACCCTGCTGCCGCTGCGGGCGTGATGTGCCGCAATACGCTTTCGGTGGGCTGGGACGGAAAACTGTACGACTGCGACTTCAACCAAATGCTTGAACTGCCCCTCGGCTATGGCGCCCCCGCTCGCCTCGAAGACTTCGTCGCCGCCGACCTGGGTTGCCGCCGGATCGTCACCGGACAACACTGCTATGGTTGTACCGCCGGAGCCGGTTCAAGCTGCGGCGGCGCGACTGCTGGTTGAATACAAATCGCCTTGTTTGACTGCCTGCTAATCTGAGATGGAAACGGCCTACTCAATCGAGCGGGCCGTTTCCGTTTTCGGTGCTTCCGCTATCCGGCGCCGCTCGCGAGTTCGTCCGGAGGTGTCCCGTTAGCAACTTAACTCAAGGCCCCGGCTTAATGGAATCAACAACGTAAGTTCATTTTGCCTCGGCAGAATCGGACATTCGTGGACGCATGCGGCCAAACAACGCACTCTCGCGGCTAAGCCTCGCAAAAACAGGCGCTGCAACGGCCAATTTTCGACAAGTAGAGATGTGGTTTGTCCCTGTTGTCCATCGGATGCGGGCTATAATCCCTGCGAACGAGATACTGTCCATGCCCGAATATCGCTACGTTGAATATCCCGATGCCAAGGTTTACGACGAGAACGACAAACAGGTTAACCATTTGCTTTTCGGCGACTGGGTTCGTTTAGAAGGGGCGCCCAGCAACGGCCGTGTGAAGGTTCGCGTGCGCGGTACGACCGGCTTTATGAAGACTTCAGAGTTGCGTCAAGACCGCGTGCTTGAGGTGGTCTTCACCGATGTGGGCCAAGGCGATGGCTGTCTGGTGGTGACTCCCAAAGACAAACACATCGTCATAGATGCCGGCGCCAGCGACAACATGTATCGCTTTCTCAAGTGGCGCTATGCGGGCTTCAAGCGGAAGTGGACCTTTCAATCGGCGATCATAACCCATCCCGATCTCGATCACTACGAGGGCTATCGTAAGTTGTTCGAAGAACAAAACGTACACTTCGAATCCGTCTTCCATAACGGCATCATGGAAGAGAAAGGGCCGCAGTCCGGCGCTCTCGGGCCGCGCAAGAAAATCGACGGCCGCTGGCATCTCACCGGTTTGATGGAAACCCAAGCCGATCTGGCCGCTTTCCTTGCTGACGCAAGCCGATGGGGAACTGGCGCCTCCGCAAAAAAATATGCCTCACTGCTCAATACGGCGCTTGGCTCCCAACGCGTGGGCGAGATACGCATGCTGGGCGCGGAAGCGGCGGGAGATGAAACGTACTTACCGGGCTACGGCCCGAATCAGGACCTGACTATCCAGGTCTTGGGACCCCTTATTGAACGCGATCCGGACGGCAAGGCGATGCTGCGCGCGTTCGGCGAAAAGCCTTCTAGTAAAGCCTTCGACGTCGGTATCACCAAGAACGGTCACTCGGTGATCTTGTTGCTTACGTACGGGGACGTGCGGCTGCTGTTCGGGGGCGACTTGAACTCGTCGTCCGAAGCGTTCCTGCTCAACCATTACTCGAGCGTTGGCTATCAATGGCCTTGGTCCGCCGCTGAAGAGCAAGAGATCGTCGATGCCGCAGCCGGCAAGTTGGGATGCGATATCGCCAAGACTTGCCATCACGGCTCCGCGGACTTTCTCGACGCCTTCCTCAAGGCGACGCAGCCGGCGGCGACCGTGATATCCAGCGGCGACGAGGAGTCCCACGCACATCCGCGGCCCGATACTTTGGGAGCGATCGGACTTCATGGCCGCGGCCGGAGACCACTGCTCTTCTCAACCGAACTGATGCGTTCCACGCGCGAAAACGAAGGTTCCTTGTCCGTCGAGGTGGGACGTTTGCGCCAGAAGCTTGAGAGTGAAACCGACCCGGTGGAACGCGACGAGATCAAGAAGGAACTCGACGCCGTCGTCGACAAGCTGCTCGAACGCAATGTGACGGTCTACGGTTCGGTCAATTTGCGCACAGACGGCGTGCGCACGATCATGGCCTACAAACTGGAGGCGGAACGCCTGTTGGGCAAGAACCTGACGAAGTGGGATATCTATCCGCTCACGCGCACCGGCAACGGCCCGATCAGCTACCAACCGGAGGATTGAAAATAACGCGGAAAAAAGGATGACGGTGAAACAGGCCGTGCTGTTCTGACATCCAACTGTGACCGCCACTCCGTATCCGGCAATCGTCGGCTCTTGTGAAAGGAGGCAGGTCGGTATATGAGGCGCCTGGAAAGGGAAGAACTAAATAGCTTCTGCGCAGTTGGTGTTGCATCCGCGTTTCTTGTCGCCGCGGTCGACCTGGTTTCGGATGCGC